>DUQT01000194.1 GCA_012837655.1 Actinomyces sp.
CAATGTGGGTCCCGCTTCTCCAGGTCTCAAAGCGCCAACTTAAGAGGTGGCGGCCTTGCATCTCCAAACAGTCGCCGCGCTAACCGTTAGCACCTCCGGACTACGAAGTCAGGGCTCAGCAGCGCCCTCGGGCGACGATATGTTGAAGTTAGTTTTTCTGTTGCTCTTCGGCTTCCTTGATCTGGCGGCGAACGTCATCCATGTCAAGGTCCTTGATCTGCTGGATGATGTCGTCCAGAGCGTTGCCCTGCAGGACACCGGAGTGGCGGAATACCGCAATACCCTGGCGGAAAGCCATGAGGGTTGGAATTGAAGAGATCTGCGCTGCGGCAGCTAGCTGTTGCTCGGCCTCGGTGTCCACCTTCGCGAAGACGACGTCTTCGTGACGCTTGGATGCTTCCTCGTAAATCGGGGAGAACATGCGGCACGGTGCACACCAGCCCGCCCAGAAGTCAACGAGGACGATCTCGTTTTCCTCGACGGTCGGACCAAACTTCTCAAAGGTCAAGTCAGTGGTTGCCATTTTGGATTACCCTCCCAGGGGGTTATCAAGATTTACTGTCCAACACGTTTAACCATCACACGTAAAGGCGTATTCCGCTTTTCAACGTGAGATAGGTCATGTTTAGTTTGCGGATAGTTCCTTTACAACCAGTTCCGCAATCTGAACAGTGTTCAGCGCAGCGCCCTTACGCAGGTTGTCACCAGCAACAACAAGCACGAGGCCGCGGTTGTCTTCCACAGCCTGATCCTGACGGATCCTGCCAACGATCGTGTTGTCAATACCGGCGGAATCCAGCGGCGTGGGAACGTCAGCCAACTGAACGCCGGGCGCGTCCGCAAGAAGTTCGAGGGCGCGGTCGGGCGTGATCTCACGGCCAAACTCAGCGTGAATGGTGAGCGTGTGACCAGTGAACACCGGCACGCGCACGCAAGTTGCCGACACCTTCAGCGTCGGAATGCCAAGGATCTTGCGCGACTCGTTGCGAAGCTTCTGCTCCTCATCGGTCTCCAAAGATCCGTCATCAACCATGTTGCCCGCGAGCGGGACCACGTTGAAAGCAATCGGAGCGACGTACGTCTTCGGCTCCGGTAGCTCGATAGCCTTGCCGTCGGTCACCAGTGCCTCCAGATCCTGAGACACGGCGGCCTTCGTCTGCTCAATCAGCTCGTTTACGCCAGCCAAACCAGATCCGGAAACGGCCTGGTAGGAAGACGCCATCAAGCGCTTCAGTCCAGCTTCTTCGTGCAGGACCTTCAACGCAGGCATTGCCGCCATTGTCGTGCAGTTCGGGTTGGCAATAATTCCACGAGGGCGGGATTTGATCGCATCCGGATTAACCTCTGACACAACCAGGGGAACATCCGGATCCTTGCGCCATGCTGATGAGTTATCAACAACTACAGCGCCGGCGTCTGCGAACTTCGGAGCGTATTCACGAGATGCGGTGGCACCCGCTGAGAATACGGCGATGTCAATGCCGGAGTAGTCGGCCTCAGCCACGTCCTCGACAATGATTTTTTCGCCACGGTATTCAAGTTCGGTTCCCGCGGAACGTGCGGAAGAGAAGAAGCGTACCTTTGCGGCCGGGAAGTCACGGTCGGCAAGGATCTGGCGCATTACGTGGCCGACCTGGCCGGTTGCGCCTACTACAGCGAGGGTTAGTTCTTTGGTCATCGTCCGGTTCCTCCATAAACAACGGCTTCTGATTCGGTTGAATCAAGGCCAAACGCCGAGTGCACGGCGCGGACGGCCCTATCTAGGTCTTCGAGTTTGGTGACAACGGAAATGCGGATCTCCGAGGTCGAAATCATGTCAATGTTGATGCCCGCTTCGGAAAGCGCGCCGAACAGGCGGGCGGAAACACCCGGGTTGGTCCTCATGCCCGCGCCGATTAGGGACAGGATTCCGATGTCGGCGTTGTAGCGGACTTCCTTGTAGTCGAGTTCGTCGCGGGCGGCTTCAATGGCTGCGAGCGTGCGTTCGGCGTCGTCCTGCGGAAGCGTGAACGTAATATTTGCACGCCCCGACCCGGATGTTGGGATGTTCTGGACGATCATGTCGATGTTCGCGTCGGCTGAAGCCACGATTTCGAATAGGCGCGATGCCTTACCGGGCGTGTCAGCGATTCCAACGATCGTGATCTTGTCCTGACTGCGGTCGTGGGCGATTCCGGAAATGACGGGTGCTTCCACGTTTTCCTCCTGGTTAGTAGCAAGCGCGGCATCGGGGACGAGGCCTTCAAGTTCTGGGTTAGCTGGAGCGTTCGAAATCCACGTGCCGTCCTTCGTGGAAAACGATGAGCGCACGTGAAGTGGAACGTTGTAACGGCGGGCGAATTCGACTGCGCGCAGGTGCAGGATTTTCGCGCCGTGGGCGGCAAGTTCTAGCGTTTCTTCTTGACGCAGCGTGATGACGCGCCGCGCAGTTGGAACGATTCGCGGGTCGGCGGTGTAAAGGCCGTCGACGTCGGTGTAGATTTCGCAAACGTCTGCGTGTAGTGCTGCCGCGAGCGCAACTGCGGTTGTGTCTGAACCACCGCGACCGAGTGTGGTCACGTCATCGTCTGAGGAGATTCCTTGGAATCCTGCGACGATCGCGACTTGGCCTTCGCGGATGGATCGTGCGACGCGTTCGGGGACCATGCCCGTGATTTGTGCTTTGCCGAAGTGCTTGTCTGTTTGCACGCCGGCTTGCGCGCCTGTGTATGACACTGCGGGCACGCCCATTGCGTTGATGGCCATGGCTAGTAGTGACATGGATACGCGTTCCCCTGCGGAGAGGAGCATGTCCATTTCGCGTTCGGGTGCGTTGTCGGTTAGTTGTCCGGCGAGGTCGAGGAGGTCGTCTGTGGTGTCTCCC
>DUQT01000195.1 GCA_012837655.1 Actinomyces sp.
ACGTCTGAAGATCGCGGCGAAACCTGGTCCCGCCCTCGTCTAATAACAAGGAACGTAAAGGACGATTGGATGACGTTCCTTGGAATCGGGCCAGGCGCGGGCATTTGCCTGCAGCGCGGCGACCATGCGGGCCGACTGCTTGTGCCCGTGTATTTTTCGAATGAGGACGCGTCGCAGTTCTCGGCGGCGGTGATCTACTCCGATGATGACGGACTGACTTGGCGCAGGTCGGGTTCAACTAACGATGATCGCGCTGTGGAGGGCGTGCGCATTGACCCTCGCACGTTCCAGAATCCGGCGGCGACAATGTCGGAGTCGACGGTCGTTGAGTTGTCGGATGGCTTGGTTGTCATGTTTTCGAGGTCGCAGCGGCCGCACGTGCAGAGGGCGATCTCGTGCGACGGCGGTCAAACCTGGGGCGAGGTGACCGAAGAGGTGGAGGTCCCCGAGATCTTTTGCCAGCCATCGGCCACCACGTCGGGTGAGTACGTGTACTTCGCGAACGCTTCGCGCATGCTGCCATACCGAGGGTGCGGCACACTGTACCGGACGAGCGCCGCGGACCTCGCGCGGGATGCCGGGCGGGCGGCGAAATGGCAGAAACTCATTGTGAACCCGCGGCATCACGGATACCAGAGCATAGTCGCCCTCGAAAATGGAATCGGAATGCTGTGGGAACGCGAAACGGCCGGCGTGTGGTTTAGTCGCGTTCCCTACGGGCTATTTGGCGAATAAACCTTTGGGACCCGAAGGTGCGTTGCTGGTCGCGATGCTGCATCTGGCGATTAAAGACGGGGCGGCAGGTATCCGAAGATGCGTCGCGGGTCGCGGTGCTGCATCAGGCGATTAGAGACGGGGCGGCAGGTACCCAAGCACGTATGCCAGGAACCTGCTTGGTGCGATCCACCGGCCCGGGGGTTTTCTACTTCCAAGATCGCATGCCGGGAAAATGCGGGCAAGGGAAGCTTTTGAACACGGAGGATCTCCGGGCTATTCAAGAAATGTTGTGCTTTCAACACATATCGTCAGATGTCTTATTTGTTAAGATTTGTGTGTAGACATCACCGTGCGAAGGAGCCGGCAGTGGCATCAAGCTCATCAACACCTCCCCCATCAATTTCTGGGGATTCCAAGCTGTTCGTTGTCGTCGACATTGGCGGCACCAAGATTGCGTCGGCCCTCGCGACTCAGTCGGGCTCCGACCTTCCAAGTGTTAGTGGGAAATCAGAGATCCCCACACCCGCACAGGCAGGGTCGCAGGCTGTTGTTGACGCCGTTTTTGAATCGGTGCGTCGCTGCCTCGCCCTCACAAATCAAACCCCAGACGCGATCGGTATTGCGTCTGCGGGAGTCGTCAACACGGAAACTGGCGCGATCACATCCGCTACCGACCTGATTATTGGGTGGGCGGGAACGCCACTCGGTGAGCTCGTTGAACGCGAATTCGGCCTTCCCGTTGCCGTGTTGAACGACGTTCACGCGCACGCACTTGGCGAATGGACGTACGGGGCGGGCAAGGGATACGACTCCATGCTGGCCGTCGCCGTCGGAACTGGCATCGGTGGCGCGATCATTGCCGGTGGAACACTCCACCTGGGCGCACACTTCGCAGCCGGTCACGTCGGACACGTGCCACATCCGCTCGCCGCGGGATTTGCGTGTTCGTGCGGCGCCAGCGGACACATCGAATCCGTCGCGTCCGGCACCGGACAGGTCACCCTTTACAACGCAAAGAAGGACGAGGGCGCTGCTGAGGTGCTCTCCGGGCGCGAAATCACGGAACGCGCGGAGGCTGGCGAAAGCTTTGCTGCGCAGATCCTTTCCGAATCTGGTGCGGCTCTTGGCGACTCAATCGCAGGCATCGCGAACTGCGTCGACCCGCAGGCCGTCGTGATTTCAGGTTCGGTAACCAGGTCCGGCGAAATCTGGTGGCGCGCACTAACTGACGCATTCGAAGCCGGCGCACTGCCCGCACTCAAAGAAATCAAAATACTTGAAGGCACCCTCGGATCCAAAGCACCCCTACTGGGCGCAACCGCCGCTGCCGCTAACCTCCTCCAAACCAAACAATGAACCGGGAGATCCCAATGAACGATCGAGCAAAAACCCTTCTAAATCAGATCAAAGGCGGCCTCGTCGTCTCCGTCCAGGCCTACCCGGGTGAGCCCATGCGCCACCCCGAAACCATGGCGCAAATCGCACTTGCCGCTGAGCAGGGCGGTGCCGTCGCCATCCGCTGCCAGGGACTAGCCGACATTTCCGCCATTCGCGGGCAGGTTGACGTTCCCGTTATCGGCCTGTGGAAAGACGGCCACGACGGCGTTTTCATCACCCCGACCCTGCGTCACGCGCGCGCGTGCATGAACGCCGGCGCTGACATTGTCGCGCTCGATGCGACCCGCCGGCCCCGTCCGGACGGCCTCACCTACGCGGAAACTGTGGCCGCTCTCCACGATGAAGGTGCGGTTGTCATGGCCGATTGTGGATCCTACGAGGACGCAGTTATGGCCGCTGAAGCCGGTAGCGACATTTTGTCCACCACGCTGGCGGGATACTCCGGTGAGCGCCCCAAGACGGACGGCCCCGACTTCGAGACCCTAACCCAGATCGTCAAGGCCTTTCCCGACCACGCCGTTCTTTGCGAGGGTCGCATTCACACGCTCGATCAGGCCCGCCAGGTCATGGAGGCCGGCGCCTGGGCCGCTGTTGTCGGCACTGCGATCACGCACCCGACCTCAATCACCAAGTGGTTTGCCGCAGCCGTCAAGGAAGGCGCGAAGAACTAGGAAAGCCACCTAGCGGGCTTTAGACGCACCGAGCATACGCCCGGGCGGACCTGTGATTCCAGGTCAACGTCAATATTACCGTTGGACGTCTTCTGCAAGATTCCGTCAAGCAACCCCTTGTGCAAAGCACAGGCTAGTGGGTATTTGTCGCCCGCTTCTCTGCCGCGTTCGATCGTGCCTAGGAGCGGGCACTG
>DUQT01000196.1 GCA_012837655.1 Actinomyces sp.
GCTCTGGTCGATAAGAAGGCCTTCCAAGCAGTTGCCACTATTATCAACAACCTGATCGTTGAAAGAGACAGTGCGCCACGCCCTCCGTTATCTATCATTCCCATGACGATTCCAAAGGACCTGGTTCAACAGCAGGACCAGGCCCAGCAGGCGGCACAGCAGGGATCGCAACGGGATCAGGCGTAAGCGGACGAGCAGAGAATGGCCGAACTCCCCCCATCCCGACTCAAGGAAATTGAGCCGGTCCCGATCGCTGAACTGAAATCTCGACAACATGCAGTTGTTCGAGGGCGCATTGTGGCGATGACGTACCCGTCGGAGGCCGCCGCCCTCCAGTTGCGCGCTCACATGAAAGACGCCACCGGCACACTGATCGTGCAGTGGCCGGGCCGACGAGAGATCCCCGGACTTCGCGTGGGCACTGAGATCGCGGTTGAGGGAACTGTTTCGTGGCAGCAAACTGAGCTGATAATGTCCAACCCGACGTACCAGATCATTTCTGAGGATGACTAATGACCACGGATAACCACGGCGAAGCGCCCCGAGCGGTTGCTGACAGCTCGCACGACGATGTATCGAGCGCAGGTGCCGCCGAGACCATTCCGGGTATAGGCGCCGCGGCTGAGGTTTCTGATGCTCAAACCGCAGAAATAGCCGCGGGAGCGCAAAAGGGCGTTGCGGGCCAGCTCAACGAGGAAAACTTTGACGCTCTCAAAGCCGTAGGCGGCGTGCGCGGCGCGATCGAGTCCGTAGCTCCCGTCCTCGTTTTCGTCGTGGTGTACGTGATCACGATGGAACTTCGCCCGACATTGATCGCGGCGGTCGCTGTTTCTGCCGTCCTGATACTGGCGCGTTTGATTGCGCGTCAACCGGTTACGTATTCAGTTTCAGGGTTTATTGGGGTTGGCATCGGTGTGCTGTGGGCGCTGTTCACAGGCCGCGGAGAGGACTTCTTCGCCGTCGGAATCATCACTGGCGCCGTGTATGGCATAGCCATTTTGATCTCGATCTTGGCTAGGTACCCGGTCGTGTCGATGGCGCTCACGCCGGTGTGGCAACTGCCGTGGAAGTGGTGGAAGCAAGCCCAACCGCCACTGGACCGCCTTGCCCGCGCGGCCAGGTATCTTTCCTGGCTGTGGTTTGGCCTATTCGCCCTTCGTGTGGCCGTGCAAGTCCCGCTTTGGATCGCCGGTAAAGTCGCAGTCTTGGGCACAATGAAGCTGATCTTGGGTCTGCCGCCGTTCCTGCTGGTCGTGTGGCTAACCTGGGTGATTTTGCGTCCGTACAAGCCAATCGTTGACGACTACGTAGCGTCAATAAAGCGCGAAACCGACGATGAAAATAAATCGTCGACTGAAAACCAAAAATAGTTTTTCAGCGTTGATTCCCGAGGGCGAAGCAAACTTCTGTTAAGTGTTCGACGCAACTGTTCCCGCGCGAAGCCAACTTCTGTTAAGTGTTCGACGCGAACTGTTCCCTTGCGCGAGGCCAACCTCACCTGTGCTTAGGAAGGATTCTTCGAGGACCCCGCGAGCACCAATTTGGATTGTTAACCTTAGAGAGTTTCGATTCAGCCTCGTGAACCGAAGAGTTCTTCAATGTCTTGGTGTAGCGAGCTCTCGGATGAAGCCAGCATGAGGACCAGCTCATCTCCGGCCTCGAGTTCGAAATCGGTCTGGTTGTCCAGCGGAGCGTCGTCACGCAGTACGGTCAAGATCTTGGCGTCACCAGGCAACTTCAAACTGCTAACAGCTTTGCCAGCGGCCGCGGAATCAGCGGGTAGTGTAATCGCGTAGATCGCTGTTTGTGCCTCGTGGAATTCGAACAGGCGGACAAGCGCGCCAACTGAAACAGCTTCTTCCACAAGGGCAGTCATGACTCGCGGTGTGGAAACCGGTACGTCCACGCCCCACGCAGAGTCAAACATCCACTCATTCTTCGGGTTGTTCACGCGTGCAACAACGCGGGGGACCCCGAACTCGGTCTTGGAAAGTAGCGAGATCACGAGGTTGGACTTGTCATCCCCAGTAGCGGCAACCATAACGTCACAGGTGTCGACACTGGCTTCGCGTAATGCTTCAGGAGAGCATGCGTCGGCAAGGATCCAGTCGGCCTCCGCAACTGTTGCGACTCGCATCTGATCGGGGAGTCGGTCAATGAGCGTGACCTGGTGGCCTTTAAGAAGTAGCTCCCTAGCGATTGAGCGGCCTACCGAGCCCGCTCCTGCAATAACGATCTCCATTACTCTTCCACCGCCGGATCCCTGGTTAGGATTTCACGAATCTCGATGCCGCTTCCACCACTCACACCGAAGTAAAGCTCATCATTTTCTTGCAGGACCATGTCGGGTTTTGCCACGTCGAGGTGTCCCTGTCGAGAAATGAAAACAACGCGGCGACTAACCAGTCGTTCAACCAAATCAAGTGTGAGGCCGTACCAGCTCTCCACTGGGCGCGCCTTGATTAGAGACACATCGCCGGTGGCGTGGGACCAAACTATGTGCGCATCGGGCGGCATCATCCAGTTCAAAACCGCTTCGGTCGTACGTCTAACCGTGGCGACGGTTGGAATACCGAGCTTCTCGTAAACCTCCGCCCGTGACGGGTCGTAAATGCGCGCAACCACGCGGTCAACCTTGAACAACTCTCTAACTACGCGCGCTGCGATGATGTTTGAGTTGTCACCGCTAGACACAGCTGCGAAAGCGTAAGCGTCTTCGATTCCAGCCTGTCGAAGCGTGTCGCGGTCAAATCCCACGCCGGTTACTCGTCGGCCTGAAAAGGTTGACGGAAGACGACGAAACGCGTCCGGGTTCTGATCAATGAGCGCAACAGAATGGCCGCGCTCATCCAAAATGGTCGCGAGTGTCGTGCCGACTCTGCCGGCTCCCAAGATTACGAAGTGCACTGTTTAAAACTATCAAGAACAGTTCCCTGATGTGGAGCTGTAGAGTTGTGTCTATGGCACTGGCATCAATAAACACGCAGAGGCGGTCTACCTATCCGCCGGCCCGCCCCGTGGCGCGCGTCGTGCCCTTCATTGCATCTGCGTCCATGATGATGCTCGTTCCAATCTGGCAGCCCGACGCGCTCCTGCAGGCGCTCGCACCACTTGGATACTTCGACGCATCAATTGCCATGTGGCTGACAGTGTTCGCGTTTCCCCTCATCGTCCTCCTAACGCTTTCATCCGTGCCGGTATTAAGGGCACGCAAGAAGCACGTGGGTGACTTTGCCGGAATTGACGCCACGCTTGGAACAAGAATGTCGACACTGGCGGGAAGCGCGCAGGTCATCGTCTACATTGCGAGCTACGCGCTGGCGGTCTCGACCATGTCATTCGTGCTGGTGTCGATGTGGCCGCAACTGATTCCGATCCGAACACCGCTTGCAGTGAGCGCCGCCCTCCTAATCGCAATGTTTCAGACCCTGCGGGTGGGTAGGAATAACTGGCTCGCATCGCTGATAGTCACGGCCAGCTTCGTCCTCGTACTGTTTTTAACGGCTGGATTGATTGGGTCGTCCCCCTATTTTTCAACAACGGCGTCTTCAGACCTGGCGATAGTTTCAAGTCAAGTTAGTCGCGGCACGCCGTTTGCACGCGGGATCGTGCCCGCGATCATGGCGGGGCTTGCGGTCGTTTTGGCGCC
>DUQT01000002.1 GCA_012837655.1 Actinomyces sp.
AACTTATGGTTCCACCCCGTATGAGGCCGGCACCCAGTATGGATCCGGCAACCCGTATGAACCGGGTTCGTACTCGCCCAACGCTTCTTATGGCGCTGGTTCTGAACCGTACTCGCAGGCACGTCCGCAATACGGTCCGGGCTCTGCGCCCTACAGTCAGGGCGCCGCGCCGTATGGATACGGATACAACCAGCAATACTCGCAGCCACTGCAGACCCAACCTGGCCAGGCGCAGCCTAACCAGACTGGAACAGCTCAGGCCCAGCCCAGGCAGGCCCAGCCGGCAGTCCAGACAGCTCCGCTCCCGAAGCGTAGCCCGTTGAAGGATGGCCCTGGGGTGACCACCTTCCTCGGCATTACCGGCCTGCTGTTCGTTGTTTTCGCAGTACTTTGGGGCCTGTGGATGACCGGAGTCTTTGTTGAATCCGTCTACATGTTCACCGCGACTGTCGGTGTTGCATACATCGTGACTGGATTGGTTCTTGGCGTCCGCGCACTGATGGGCAAGCGTGGCACCTGGCTCACTGCGCTAACGATTCTGGTCACCATCTTGTTGCCGTTCTTCCTTGGCATTACCGGCTCGCAGGTTCTATAAGAGGTGAAAAACATGAGTGAAAATAATTCCTCCGCTGCCACTCCCGAAGAGGTAGCCGACGTTGAAGAAACCCAACAACTACCCTCACATGAAGTAGATGAAACACGGGTCATGGAACAAGATTCTGAACTTCCCGAGCTCAATTTCGACCCCGCCGAGTCACCCTCGGCCTTCGACCCGCGCGTAACCGGTGAAACCGACGCGCCAACGAATGCCCCCAAGCCGGGCACGTCCGAAGACGAGACCACGCAGCTCGATGCGACTGAAGCTTCCGCTGAAACCAGCGCTCTGGAAGCCGGCACCCCCGGGGAGGACTACACCCAGGGCGACGCCTCCCTTGAGTTGCCTGACAAAGCTCCGTCCTCGTGGGATGAAGTAAATCCTTTCGATGACGACGAAACTGGCCCACTTGGCACCAGGCAAACCGCAAAATCAGTTGACGTGGAAACCGAAACTGAGGCGGACGAACCTCGCAAGTCGGTTAAGTTCGGCCTGTTGACATGGTCGCTCGTCATGATCGTGATTGGCGTGGCGATAATCGCGATGCCGTGGTGGAACTTCGTGGATTGGCCGATTGTTGGCACGGCTGCGTTCGCTGTGATGGGAATAATCATGCTGATAACAGCACTGGTTTCATTTCTCAGTGAAAGCAAGTCCCGCAAAGGTTAAAATCTCGCGGAAAGACGACATTCAAGCAGATACCCCCTAAGGTATATACTACTCTTGAGTACATATACCAGGGGGTATTCTTTTTGGCCGCAAGTCCAGGAGCTACTCCCAACGAAATCTGCGAAGGCGCACACCGCGTTCGCTCAACTGATTGGCAGGTGGGCAATCCCATGACAAGTCCAGTGCAACTAGACGACAAAGACCGTCGTGCAGTTAGGAATAGATTGTCGAGGGCGCGCGGACAGCTCGATGCGGTGATCCGGCAGCTGGAAGAAAATCGCGACTGTTTGGACGTACTCCCTCAGATGATCGCGGCTTCCAAAGCAGTTGATCGTGCGACCTATGCAATGGTTCTGTCCGCCATCGAATCTTGCGCCAATGAGCCCGGCGACCACCCCGACATCACGGAGCTGAAGAAACTCTTCCTGTCGCTAGCCTAATAATCCGGGCAATTGCTTGATTATTTTTCACCGGTTGCGTGGCGACGCATCGCGCAACTATGTCAACCTAGGGAGATAACTCCTGGGACCGACCCAAATCAGAAACCAGACCTCACTAGAACTTTTACCAGTAAAGGAAACCCATGAAACTTGTCATCGTAGGTGGCGTTGCGGGAGGAATGTCCGCAGCCACGCGTGCCCGCCGTCTAGACGAACACGCCGAAATCGTAGTTTTCGAGGCCGGTCCTTACGTCTCTTTTGCTAATTGTGGCTTGCCCTATCACCTGGGCGGTGAGATCGAGGATCGCGACGAGCTACTCCTGCATACTCCCGAGTCGCTCGCCCGCAGGTCCGCGCTTGATGTGCGCGTAAACTCCAAGGTCACTGCGATCAACCGCGCTGATAAGACCGTAACCGTCGAAGGCCCTGACGGTGAGTACACCGAGTCTTACGACAAGCTAATCCTCTCCCCCGGATCGGTAGCCGTCACGCCCCCTATCGAGGGCATCGACCACCCCGCCGTAACGACCCTTCGCACTATTCCTGAGCTTGACCACGTCATGGAGCTGGCAGAAGCCGGGCTGAAGAAGTCGGGTGACAAGGCTCGCGCAGTTGTAATCGGCGCTGGTTTCATCGGCCTGGAAGCCGTAGAAGCCCTAGTACACCGCGGATTCGAAGTTGACCTAGTTGAGTTTGCCGATCACGTCCTCCCGAAGATGCTCGATCCCGACCTGGCGGTTCTGCTTCACCGCGAGCTACGCAAGCATGGCGTTGGCGTGCACCTCGGCGTTGCCGCAGATTCCTTCCGCGACGGTGAGGAACGACCCGTAGTTGTCACCCTCAACACCGGTGAGGAGATCGAGGCCGACCTCGTAATCACTTCTATTGGCGTGCGTCCGAATTCGAAACTTGCGGAAGATGCGGGTCTTGAGCTCGGCGCTGGTGGCGCAATCGTCGTAGATGAAAATCAGTACACATCCGACCCGGACATTCTGGCCGTCGGCGACGCCGTTGAAGTTCTGTTCCACGACGGCCGCCGCGGTTCAGTCATGCTCGCAGGTCCGGCAAACCGCCAGGGCCGCCGTGCCGCTGACGTCGTCTCGGGTCACAAGACCATCAAGCAGCAACCCGTATTGGGCACCGCAGGCGTTCGCGTGTTCGACCTTGTAGCTGCCGCGACCGGTTCCAACACCGCAGCACTGGACAAGGCCGGAACCGACCACATTCTCGTCCACGTCCACACCCTGAATCACGCGGGATACTACCCCGGAGCCAAGCCGATCCACCTAAACGCAACGTTCGACAAGGAAGGTCACCTTCTTGGCGCGCAGGCTGTGGGGCACGAGGGCGTGGCTCGCCGAATCGATATCCTTGCGACCGCGATCCGCGCGGGCATGACCGCGGAGGATCTCGCTGAGCTTGAACTCACCTATGCCCCGCCGCTGGGCTCCGCTAAGGACCTCGTAAACATGGTTGGTTTCAGTGCGCAGAACATTCTGCTCGGTGATGCCCCCACCTGGGACTTGCGAGACCTGGATGAGATCAAGGAAAGCCACCTGATCCTGGACGTGCGTCCAACCGCAGCTGTTACGGAGGATCGCCGCATTCCGGGTGTTCCGAACATTCCTATCTTCGAGCTTCGCGATCGCCTAGATGAGGTTCGCGATCTTGCGGACGGACGTCCGATCGCGCTGCACTGCAAGACGGGTGTCAACTCGTATTTGGCTCAGCGTATTTTGATGCAGGAAGGCTTTGAGGCCTACAACTGCTCGGGCGGATACGACACGATGGGCCTGTTCTTGGAGGCCCAAAAAACCAAGCGCCAGGATTCCTAATCGTCTCCTGTAGTTTTCTGAAACCGGATCGGGACTGCACGCTATACCCGCATTTCACGGGAAGCTAAAAGAAACACACAGCCCAATCCCGATAGAACGAATGGGGCGAAGAGTATTGAACTCTTCGCCCCATTGTCTGTCTAATGGCTGGAATGCTGCGATAAATCTCTGAATGCGCCGCTGTCTACGGCTTCACTTCGCAGATGTTTCCACGCACTCCACGCGTCACTCACCTAGGTTCGAGTAGCGCTCCAGTTCTTCTTCAACGACGGATTCATCCAGCTTCTGGAATACCGGCTTCGGCTTCGCAATCGGAGTTCCCACAACGATCGGATGTCGCTCCCACGACGGGAAGTTAGAGTAATCGCCGGTGACTATCGGATAGTTGATCTCAGCCCCGTCCTCGTCCTTCACATCCAAGTCGGTGACTTCTTCAATGTGCGGCATTGGCGCGATTTCGCCCGTTCCGCCCATGACCAGGTCAACGGCGTTCGCGGAGTGCGGCAGGAACGGCGACAGCATCAGATTCAAGTCACTGACCGCCTGCGCCAACGTCCACAGGATCGTGCGTAGACGCGGCATTTCCTCTTCGGACTTCAGTTTGAACGGGGTTGTGTCCGCGACGTACTTGTTTGCCTCCGCGACAAGTGCCATGATTTCGCGGATTGCCGCCTTCTGATGGTGACTACGAATGAGGTCGCCGACCTCGTCGAAGCCCTTCTCAATCTTGTCCAGAAGAGCTTTGTCGATTTCTTCAAGTTCGCCAGGTTCGGGGATTTCACCGATTCGTTTCGAAATCATCGAGGCCGTGCGGTTGACCAGGTTGCCCCATCCCGCTACCAGTTCAGAGTTGGTGCGGCGAACAAACTCCGCCCACGTGAAGTCCGCGTCGGACGTTTCCGGCCCAGCGGCGCTAATGAAGTAGCGCAACGCGTCAGGCTGATAGCGCGAAAGCATGTCGCGCACGTAGATAACAATTCCGCGCGAGGACGCGAATTTCTTGCCCTCCATCGTGAGGAACTCTGAAGAAACAACCTCGGTAGGCAGGTTCAACCTGCCGAACTCGCCAGGTTCGCCGCCCTTGTCTCCCTCACCGTTGTAGCCCAGAATTTCAGCAGGCCAAATCTGGGAGTGGAAAACAATATTGTCCTTGCCCATGAAGTAGTAGGACAGGGCCTCGGGGTCGTTCCACCACTTGCGCCAAGCTTCCGGATCGCCGATGCGTCGCGCCCACTCAATGGATGCGGACAGGTAACCAACCACGGCGTCGAACCAGACGTACAGACGCTTGGATGGTTGATCCTCCCAGCCCGGGACCGGGATTCCCCAGTCAATATCACGAGTCATGGCGCGTGGGCGAATATCTTCTAGGAAGTTTTGGCTGAACTTGATTACGTTAGGACGCCATAGGCCCGACTCGGCACGTTCATCCAACCATGCGGACAGTGCCTTTGAGAGTGCGGGCAGATCCAGGAAGTAGTGGTCAGTCTCAACGAACTTGGGAGTTTCCCCGTTGATCTTCGACTTCGGATTAATCAAGTCGGTCGGGTCCAGCTGGTTACCACACGTGTCGCACTGGTCACCGCGAGCACCCTGCGCACCACAGATTGGGCACTGGCCCTCAATGTAGCGGTCCGGCAGCGTACGTCCGGTCGACGGAGAAATCGCACCATGAGTGGTTTTCACAAGCATGTACCCGTTGTCACGAACGACCTCGAACATTGCACGAACGACTTCGTAATGGTTCCCGGTCGTGGTTCGCGTGAATAGGTCGTAGGAAAGGCCAAGTGCGACGAGGTCTTCAACGATTAGGCGGTTATTCTTGTCGGCGAGCTCGCGGGGCTTCATTCCCTGCTCATCCGCGGCAACCAGGATGGGTGTGCCGTGTTCGTCAGTTCCTGAAACCATGAGCACATCATGCCCACGCATTCGCATGTAGCGGGAAAATACGTCGGAGGGCACTCCGAAACCTGCTACGTGTCCAATATGGCGGGGGCCATTTGCATATGGCCAGGCTACAGCTGACAGAATTCGACTCATAGGCACTACTTTAGTGCCTATGCGGGTAGTGGTTCCACTTTGTGCACAGCCTGAACCGCTTGTTTTTACTGATACGAGGGCGGGCTAGCCCTGTCTTTTTGCTGGAGTGCGGTTTGGCCTATTCAGGCTTCCTGGCAAGCGCCGCTCGGTAAAGCTCGTTCTTTCGCAACCCGGTTTCATCCGAGACGAGTTTCGCCGCCGCTTTCAACCTCATGCCGCCTTCATGTAGCGCGAGGACTTTCGCAACGTAGTCTTCGGCGTCCTTGTCGGCAGCGTTCGCACCAGCTACAACGAGGGTGATCTCTCCGCGGACTTCGTCTCGCGTCTGATAGATCAGATGGTTAAGGTCGCCGCGAATGATTTCCTCGTACGTCTTGGTGAGTTCACGGCACAGCACAGCTTCGCGAGCTCCCCCGAACACGTTCGCCATGTGCGTGAGGCTTTCATGAATACGCTTTGGAGAATCGAAGAACACCATTGTGCGCGGTTCGTCTTTGAGTTCTTCCAACCGGCGGTCGCGTTCGCCCTCTTTTCGCGGCATAAAACCTTCGAAACAGAACCTGTCGGTGGGAAGTCCAGAGACTGATAATGCTGTTAGGACCGCAGACGGTCCGGGTAGCGCCGAGACGGGAACGCCTCGCTTCGCGGCCGCACTGACAACCCGGTACCCCGGGTCAGAAATGGTCGGCATGCCCGCATCCGAGACAATAAGGACGCGTTCGCCATCTAACGCTCGACCTAGAACATCGTCGACGCGTTCTCTTTCGTTGTGTTCGTGAAGTGACTTAATGTCACCGTTGATGCGCACGCCAAGCCGAGATGCGAGCTTCAGAAGTCGTCGCGTATCTTCGGCTGCAACTAAGTCGGCCTCCGCAAGTGCACGGATTAACCTCGGCGATGCATCTTCTGTGTCGCCAATGGGAGTAGCCGCAAGCAAGATGGAACCACTGCGCTGCACGGGCTGGTCAGTATCGTTACTCACGCTTATAGCATGCCAAACTTTTCGACACGTTGCGACTACTAACGGGTTACGAAAACTCGACGATCAAGAAACCGCACATGTTCGGCATCCTGTGCGGATGCGGCAAACCTACATTGTAGGCCGAAACCATTTGCACGGACGCATTGATCACGTACCCTTGGACCCAAGAGCTCAGAGCTCTGAGAATAGGAAACTGTTCGATTGAAACTTATCTTGACACGCTTGATAGCGAAGGAGAACAACGATGTTCGTACACTTGTCACACAAAATTAGCCAGAATGATGTTGCTTTCCCAGGAGAGCCGGTGCTAAAGCTTAGACAAGATCGCAAGGCTGGTGTCGACGGGTACCCGTTCAACGCATACATCATGGAGTTGCCAAATCACTTTGGTACCCACATGGACGGCCCGCATCATTTCAACACCACTGGAGCAAATTTCGATGAGCTACCTATGGAGTATTTCGTCTATATGGGTGACGAGGTGTTGGTTGTAGACCTGCCACACAAATGTAAGCCGGGCGAGATCATCACAAAGGAAGATGTAGAACCCTTCGCGGAAGATCTGAAGGGTAAAGGGCTTCTGCTGCTGCGTACTGGGTTCGAGAAATACCGCACCGAAAATCCTGAGATCTACAAGCGTGAGGGTTTAGCTATTCATACTGAACTCGCTAAGTGGTTGGCCCAGGAATTCCCGGATCTGCGCTGCGTGGGGATGGACTGGCTATCAGTTGCGTCTCCACTTAATGACCACGGGCCAGAAGCACACCATTGGCTACTAGGCAACTACACTGATCACCTAATCACCGCCGTCGAAGACATGTCAATGGTTGCTTTGGGCGATTCTCCAAAGTTCAAGCTTGTCACCATGGGTCCTCTGCGTATCGAGGAGGTCGACTCAGCGCAGGTCAATATCATCGCTTGGCTGGAAGATTAAGCGTTGGTAAGAATACTGCTATGCGCTTAGACCTATGGTGAGGCTTTTGTGCGCAAATAGCAGGAGGATGTACTCACGACTGCGTGGTGGGTGGCTTGGCGTTGCACACCCGTTGCAGGGACGCCCACTCTGTGGGGTGTTGTCTACGTGGCGGTGAGCCGATACGGCTGGTGTGTCGTGTGTGCGTTTGTGTCTTGTGTTCGGCCTCTTTTGATTTAATGGGTGCGTTATTCTACCAGACTCGTGCGTGTTTGTCGCTTCAGTGCGTGTCTACCCCACAAGCTATGTAGACAGGCTTCATGAAGAATGCGTTCGTAGGCCCCTCATGCAAGCCAAAACTAGCCCTACAATCTGGGTTCCCGCGGCCAATGCGTGGAAGTTCGTTGGGTGTTTGTTTGTGGAATGGTTTTTGGGGGGAGGAACCGTTGTGTGGTTCCTCCCCCCCATTGTGTGGTTTTGGTTGCGGTGGTTTCCTACTCTCCCACACCCGGTGGGGTGCAGTACCATCGGCGTTCATGGGCTTAGCTTCCAGGTTCGGAATGGTGCTGGGCGTTTCCCCATGGCTATGACCAC
>DUQT01000197.1 GCA_012837655.1 Actinomyces sp.
TGAGGGCCGAGCTTTTGCTCGGCCCTCAAGTGTGAAAACAGGTGGTTATCGCTTTGGTCTACTTCTCGATAGGCCCAAGCAGCATATTTGCCCAGCCGGCGTACAGGGATTCTGCGTCTGACGGCTGGAATAGACCTGCTACGACGTCGCGGTATAGGCGCGAGAGCTCCTTGGAGTTGTAGTAGGAAGATCCACCCGATGCGCGTACAGCCTGCTGCACGGAGAACAACGATGCCTCAGCGGAGCGGTGCTTGACTGCCGACAGCTGCGGTAGCCACCCAAAGCCGCGATCCTCCATGTTTTCGAAAGCAGTCGCAATGTGATCGATGTGTGCGTGAATGCCGTCCATCTCCACAGCTGCGGTCGCAATGATGCGGCGAATGTCCTGGTCGTTGGAGTAGGTGGTTTCGTTCATGACCGACTTACGCTTCTTGACGGTCTCAACGGCAACCTCAACTGCGCGATCACCGATACCTGCGTAGGTCGCGGCAAGCAGGATCTCGAAGTTTCCATAAATGCCAAGCACGACCGGATCGAGCGAAGCGCCCGGATCAACGCGAGTCAGGATGGCGTCCTCATCAGCGTGTGCGCCCTCAAGGATCGTGGAGTTCGACTGCGTAGCACGCATACCCAAAGTGTCCCAGTCATCCAGGATCTTGAATCCGCCGCCCTCGCGATCAAGAATCGCGAACACGGACTTCGGGCCATCTTCGCTCTCATTGTCCTGACCGTAGGTCATCAGCTTCGTCCAGGCCGGAGCAAGCGAAGTGAAGACCTTCGTGCCGTGGAAGGAGTAGCCGCCCTCTCCGTCGGGACGTGCCTCGGAGATGGATCCGAATAGGACGCGGTCATTTGCCGGCTCGGAAATTCCGAAGCCGTACAGGTCGCCTGCGGCAGCTCCGCGAAGAATCTGCTCACCCTTCTTGTTTCCACGGGCAACCATGTGGCGACCCAAACCAACGATGATCTGGTGCATGTTTATGCCCAGCGCGGTTCCTGGCGCAGCCTTCGCAAGCCGAGTCTGTTCCTTCGCGATTTCCGGAAGCGTTAGCCCGTGACCACCGTACTCTTCGGGCACGAAAGCCTTGTAATAACCAGCTTCCTTGAGTTCCTCGTAGTCCTCCCACGGGAAGGTGTTTTCGCTGTCGTATTTTGCTGCACGCTCGTGAATGCGGCCCAGCAGGTCATCTTTCAGAAATGCCATTTCAACTCCCGTTCGGGCTCCCCAATTTAGGTAACCCTTAGTCAAGTCGCCTATTAAATTACACGATGAAACGGAACTTTGCCGCGTGAGCTTTGTGCACTTCAATCACATAATCGTCTAGATTAGTAAGGTGAGTGAAAATCCCCGTACTGATTCTGACAACCCCGAGATCAGCCCGAGGTTGCAGTTCCGCGAGCAGCGCCAGCGCCGACAAAACATGGTGTTTTCAGTAATAGTGTCTATCTTGGCGGCGATTTCGTTAGCGTCCCTCCTGGTCCTTTCAGGAATCGTGCGGGTGCCTTTTTCCAATGAGTTTTCAGCCGCAGACGAAGTCGTCGAAGCCGACGAAGTTCCCTGCTTCCCCGAAGGCTCCAATCCAGTTAGCCCCGAGGGCATCCACGTCTCAGTCCTGAACGCCACCGGCCGCCCCGGCCTCGCAGGCCAGGTTGCCGCCTCTTTGGAAGCGCAGGGCGTCGTAATCGATGCGACCGGCAACTACCAGGGTCAGTACTACGGAGCTGTGAAACTAGTCGCAGGCGACAGCAACGTCGTGAACGCCTACACACTTTCCCGCGTTTTCGTTGACTCAACCGTCCGTTACAGCGAGTCCGACCCAGAGTCGATCACCCTCATCCTCGGCGAAGGTTTCAACGACCTTCCCAGCACTGACGAAATCACTCACCTACTTTCCCCAGAAGTTCCCCTGGAGCAGGATCCAAAGTGCAAGCCCCTTCCGCAGGACGACGAATAAGGCGTCCCGATGCGTAGCCGCAGGTAGTCAAGGCGCGCAGACGCCATAAATAGCCAGCCCATCAGCAGGCAGATAAATCGAGCAACAAATAGTCGCCGATAAAGCCAGCCCCGCCCTCCGAAATCGATATTGGAGGACGGGGCTGAAATCTGTATCGGAAGCGGTTACTGCTTCGGTTTCTTGTGGCGCTTGGCGTAGGCTTCCCACTCGAGGTCGGCACCTGCCGGCGCTGAAGCCGGGGTCGCGGCTTCGAGGTTGGTGCCACGTAGCTTCGAGACCCAGCGCATCAGGTGGTAAACGCCGATTGCGGCGGCGGAGCCGAGGGCAATGCCACCGAACTCCATGCCGAACGGAGTCCACGTGTAGTTCGCGATCGCGACGATCATCGCAACTGCCGCGGTGTTCAGGTTGACCGGGTCCGCGAAGTCCACGCGGTTCTGCACCCAGATTCGCACGCCCAGCATGCCGATCATGCCGTACA
>DUQT01000198.1 GCA_012837655.1 Actinomyces sp.
CAGCAACCGTTGCACGGTTGATGCGCTTGAACTCGACCTCGTCAACAAGCTGGCCCGGAAGTAGCTCGGTGTCGCCCGGATCATCCAGGACAGTTACGCGGCGTAGCATCTGGCGCACGATAACTTCGATGTGCTTGGAGTGAATGTCCACACCCTGTGAACGGTAAACTTCCTGCACTTCGTCAACCAGCTGACGCTGAGTCTCAGACTTGTTGCGGATACGCAGCATCTTCTTCGGATCCAGGCGGCCCGTGGTTAGCTTGGTGCCAACCGCGATGTGCTCGCCCTCTTCAACCAGAAGTTCCTGACGACGCGAAACCTCAACAACCAGGTCGCCTTCACCGTCATCGCGAGTGATGACGATCTTACGGTTAGCCGGGTCGGAATCATCAATGTGAATCTTACCCGCGGCCTCAGCCATTGCGGCCTCACCCTTCGGGGTACGTGCCTCGAAGAGCTCCTGAACACGCGGCAGACCCTGCGTAATATCCGCAGCCGATGCAACACCACCGGTGTGGAAGGTACGCATCGTCAGCTGAGTACCGGGCTCACCAATCGACTGCGCAGCGATAATACCGACCGCCTCGCCAATGTCGACGCGCTTACCGGAAGCAAGCGAACGACCGTAGCAAGCCGCACAGGTACCAACCGGGGACTCGCAGTTCAGAACAGAACGAACCTTGATCTCGGTGATTCCCGCGTCAATCAGCTTGTCGATTACGACGTCGCCAACGTCAGCGCCGGCCTCGGCAATGACGTTTCCGTCCTTGTCCTTAGCATCGGCAGCCAGGGTACGCGCGTAAGCCGTGGTCTCAACGGTGTCAAGGCGGTGTGCCTTGCCCTCGTCGTCCAGCTCCGCGATCTGCATTACCAGACCACGACGCGTGCCACAGTCGGGCTCGTGAATAATGACGTCCTGGGACACGTCGACCAGACGACGCGTTAGGTAACCGGAGTCAGCCGTACGCAAAGCCGTGTCAGCCAGACCCTTACGCGCGCCGTGCGTCGCAATAAAGTATTCGAGGACGGACAGGCCCTCACGGTAGTTAGCCTTAATCGGACGTTCAATCAGCTTCTGCTTCGGGTCCGACACCAGGCCACGCATACCAGCGAGCTGGCGGACCTGATCCCAGTTACCACGAGCACCAGAGTCAACCATCTGGAACAGTACGTTGCGCTCCGGGAAGCTTTCCTCCATCGCGTCAGCAACTTCGCGGGTCGCCGCGGTCCAGATTTCAACCAGACCGTTGTAACGCTCGTCCTCGGTGATCTTACCGATGTCGTAGTCGCGCTGAATCTTTCCGGCAGCTTCCTCGTACTTCGCGAGGATCTCCTGCTTAGAGCTCGGCGCCACAATGTCGTTGAACGCGATCGTTAGGCCCGACCAGGTTGCCCAGTAGAAGCCAGATGCCTTGAGGGCGTCCAGCGACTCCGCAACCAGAACCTTCGGGTAAAGCTCAGCGAGGTCGTTTACAACCTTGCCCAGCTTCTTCTTGTCCACAAGCGCTTCAACGTAGGGGTAGTCCGCGGGCAGGAGGTCGTTGAACAGTGCACGTCCAAGCGAGGTTTCCAGCTCGATCGGGTCGCCCTCTTCCCAACCTTCGGGTGCTTCCCAGTTCTTGGGAGGAACGATGTCGTCAAAGCGGATGATTGCGCGAGCGTTAATGTCAAGCTCGTCGCGGTCAAACGCCATGATCGCTTCTGATACGGAGCTGAAGCGCGGAATGATCGGGTCGCCGTTCTCATTGCGTGCAACTTCAACGCGCGGATCCGGGTCCAGCGTCAGGTAGTACAGGCCAATGATCATGTCGTGCGACGGCATGGTCACCGGGCGGCCATCCGAAGGCTTCAAAATGTTGTTCGAAGACAGCATCAGGATGCGCGCCTCAGCCTGTGCTTCCGCGCCCAGCGGCAGGTGAACTGCCATCTGGTCACCGTCGAAGTCCGCGTTGAACGCACCACAGACCAGCGGGTGTAGCTGAATAGCCTTACCCTCAATCAGCTGCGGCTCAAAAGCCTGAATACCTAGGCGGTGCAGCGTAGGTGCACGGTTCAGCAGAACCGGGTGCTCACGAATTACTTCGTCGAGGACGTCCCACACCTCAGGGCGTGAACGGTCAACCTTGCGCTGTGCGGCCTTGATGTTCTGCGCGTACTTCTTCTCGATCAGGCGCTTCATTACGAAGGGCTTGAACAGCTCCAGAGCCATCTGCTTCGGCAGACCAGCCTGGTGAAGCTTCAGCTGCGGACCAACCACGATGACCGAACGGCCAGAGTAGTCAACACGCTTACCAAGCAGGTTCTGACGGAAACGTCCCTGCTTACCCTTCAGCATGTCCGCAATGGACTTCAGCGGGCGGTTACCCGGTCCGGAAACCGGACGACCGCGACGACCGTTGTCAAACAGCGAGTCAACGGACTCCTGCAGCATGCGCTTCTCGTTGTTAACGATAATTTCTGGAGCATTCAAGTCCAGTAGGCGCTTTAGACGGTTGTTACGGTTGATAACGCGTCGGTACAGATCATTGAGGTCGGAGGTCGCAAAGCGGCCACCATCAAGCTGCACCATCGGGCGAAGGTCTGGCGGGATCACCGGGATGGCGTCCAGAACCATTGCTTCGGGCACGTTGTCCGTTGTGAGGAACGCGTTAACGACCTTGAGGCGCTTCAGCGCGCGAGTCTTGCGCTGACCGGTACCAGTGTTAATGGTTTCGCGAAGCTTTTCAGCTTCAGCTTCGAGGTCGAAGGTCTGCAGGCGCTTCTGAATAGCGGCTGCCCCCATAGCACCCTTGAAGTAGATGCCGTAGCGTGCCTGCATGTCGCGGTAAATGAGTTCGTCACCCTCCAGGTCACCGACCTTCAGGTTCACGAACTTGTCCCAAACCTCTTCGAGGCGGTCGAGCTTCTGCTCGTAGCCGCGACGAATCTGGTTCATTTCGCGTTCGCCCGCACGACGTTCCTTATCGCGGGTGTTCTGCTTGCTACCCTTTTCTTCCATTTCTGCCAGCTTGGCCTCCAGGGCCTCCGCGCGGGCGTTAATGTCAGCGTCGCGACGATCCTCGATGCGCTTACGCTCAACTTCGAGTTCGTTGCGTAGAGTTGGCAGGTCTTCGTGGCGAGCGTCCTCGTCAACCTCGGTAATCATGTACGCAGCGAAGTAGATGACCTTCTCCAGGTCCTTCGGCGCTAGATCTAGTAGGTAACCGAGGCGTGAGGGCACGCCCTTGAAGTACCAAATGTGAGTGACCGGAGCGGCGAGCTCAATGTGGCCCATGCGCTCACGGCGCACATCAGCACGCGCAACTTCAACACCGCATCGTTCACAAACGATGCCCTTGTAGCGCACGCGCTTGTACTTACCGCACGCACACTCCCAGTCCCTGGTGGGACCAAAGATGCGCTCACAGAACAAGCCTTCCTTTTCCGGCTTGAGTGTGCGGTAGTTGATCGTTTCTGGTTTCTTTACTTCGCCGTGGCTCCACCTGTGAATGTCATCTGTAGTCGCGAGTCCAATGTGAAGCTTGTCGAAAGCATTGGCGTCGATCAAAGTGAATCCTTCTGTAGTACACCGGGTCCAGCGTGGGATGGTCCGGCTCCCCTGCCGCCCGCTGGAGCGGCCGGGGCGCCTGCTCGCCCTCGCAAATCAACTGACTTCGCAGTGACTTGTAAAGGCGGGAGGCGGACTAAATATCGTCGATTAGAGCGCCCGAGCTGGGGCGAGACTCCATGCTGATGCCCAACTCCTCCGAAGCCGATCGGCCGGAGTCGTTCTGAGTTGACAAGTCGATTGCGTTTCCTTCAACGTCGAGAGCCTCCACGTTCAAGCACAGTGAACGCATCTCGTACATGAGGACGCGGAAGGACTCGGGAATACCCGGCTCTGGGATGTCCTCGCCCTTCACGATCGAGTTAACAACTGAAACACGGCCCTGCATGTCATCCGACTTGATGGTCAGTAGCTCCTGCAGAGCGTAGGCAGCACCGTAAGCCTCGAGTGCCCACACCTCCATCTCGCCGAAACGCTGGCCACCGAACTGGGCTTTACCGCCCAGCGGCTGCTGCGTAATCATCGAGTACGGGCCCGTGGAACGAGCGTGGATCTTGTCATCCACCAGGTGGTGCAGCTTAAGCATGTAGGTGTAGCCAACCGCGATCGGGTACGGGAACGGCTCACCGGAGCGTCCGTCGTACAGGGTGGTCTTACCGTCATCGTCGATCAGACGGTCACCATCACGGTTCGGCAGCGTGTTCTTCAGCAGACCCATGAGGGCTACCGGCTCTAGACCGTCGAACACCGGGGTTGCCACGTTCGTTCCGGCCTCGGCAGTGATGCCTTCTTCCGGAATGTACTTGGCCCAGTTTTCGCCGTTCTTAACAGCTTCGGAAACGTCCCAACCCATGGCTGCAATCCAGCCCAGGTGGTATTCCAGAACCTGACCGATGTTCATACGCGGCGGAACGCCCAGCGGGTTCAAGATGATGTCAACCGGAGTACCGTCCGCAAGGAACGGCATGTCCTCAATCGGGAGGACCTTGGAGACAACACCCTTGTTACCGTGACGGCCTGCAAGCTTGTCACCAATGGTGATCTTGCGGCGCTGTGCAACGTAGACACGAACCTTCTGCTGAACGCCAGGCTGCAGGTCATCTTCGTCAGCGTTCTGTTCACGAACACCAATAACGATGCCTGATTCACCGTGCGGCACGCGCATCGAGGTGTCACGAACCTCGCGAGCCTTCTCACCAAAGATTGCACGCAGTAGGCGCTCTTCCGAAGTCAGTTCGGTTTCACCCTTCGGGGTAACCTTTCCGACCAGGATGTCGCCTGCCTCAACCTCAGCACCAATGCGCACGATTCCGCGTTCGTCAAGATCCGCGAGCGCGTCCTCGGAAACGTTTGGAAGGTCACGCGTGATTTCTTCGTAGCCAAGCTTGGTTTCACGTGCGGCGATCTCGTATTCCTCAATGTGGATCGAGGTCAGCACGTCATCCTGGACGACGCGGCGCGACAGGATGATCGCATCCTCGTAGTTCAGGCCTTCCCAAGACATGTAGGCAACCAGCAGGTTCTTACCAAGTGCGAGTTCGCCACCCTGCGTTGCGGGGCCATCAGCAATGAGGTCGCCCGGCTCAACGCGTTCGCCCTCGTTCACTGCAACAATCTGGTTGGTGCAGTTACCCGGGTTGGAACGGCCGAACTTCTCCAGGCGGTAAGAATCAGTACCGCCCTCATCGGTCATAACGGTTACGAGGTCGGCCGAAACTTCAGTGACGACACCCGCGTTCTTCGCGGTGATCATTTCACCGGAGTCCAGCGCTGCACGACGCTCAATACCGGTACCGACAAGCGGTGCTTCCGTGGTTAGCAGTGGAACCGCCTGACGCTGCATGTTCGCACCCATCAGAGCACGGTTAGCGTCATCGTGTTCGAGGAACGGAATCGCAGCGGTTGCAACCGACACCATCTGGCGTGCGGACACATCCATGAGGTCGATTTCCTCAACCGGTACCAGAGCCGGGTCTTCCCCAGCGATACGGCACACGACCTGGTCTTCCGTGAAGCGGCCTTCAGCATCAAGCGGAGCCGATGCCTGCGCGATCGGGTGGCCGTCCTCTTCGTCAGCGGTTAGGTAGTGGATTTCGTCGGTGACCTGGCCGTCGCGGACAACGCGGAACGGGGTCTCGATGAAACCAAACGGGTTGATACGTCCGTAGGTCGCGAGCGAACCGATCAGACCAATGTTCGGACCTTCTGGCGTCTCAATAGGACACATGCGGCCGTAGTGCGACGGGTGAACGTCACGAACTTCCATGCCTGCACGGTCACGCGACAGACCACCGGGGCCCAGCGCCGAAAGACGACGCTTGTGCGTCAGACCCGCGAGCGGGTTGTTCTGGTCCATGAACTGCGACAGCTGCGACGTTCCGAAGAATTCCTTAATCGCGGCCGTTACCGGACGAATATTGATAAGTGAGGTCGGAGTGATCGCCTCGATATCCTGCGTGGTCATGCGCTCACGGATTGTGCGCTCCATGCGAGCCATACCGGTGCGAACCTGCGCCTGAATCAACTCACCAACAGCGCGGATACGACGGTTGCCGAAGTGATCAATGTCGTCCGTTTCAAGTGGGAGCTGTACGGATTCACCGTTGCGCATGCCGACGTACTTGACCTGGTCGCGCTCACGACCAGATGCGTTGCCGCGCTTGTGCAGGGCAAGCAGGTACTTAACGGTTGCAACGATGTCTTCCAGGCGAAGCGTTGACTCATCCAGGTCGGCTTCCAGACCAAGCTTCTTGTTGATCTTGTAGCGGCCAACCTTTGCGAGGTCGTAACGCTTTTCCTCAAAGTAGAAGTTGTTCAGCAGGTTCTCTGCGGCTTCTGCGGATACCTGCTCGCCCGGGCGGATCTTACGGTAAATATCGGTCAGAGCTTCAGCCTGATCGGTGACCGTGTCCTTCTCCAGGGTCTCCAGCAAAACCGGGTAGTCCTCGAACTCAACGCGTAGTTCAGACTCGGTCATACCCAGTGCCTTCAGGAAGTGGGTTACCGGCTGCTTACGCTTACGGTCGATACGGACGCCGACGGAGTCGCGCTTGTCGATCTCGAACTCGAGCCATGCACCACGGGACGGAATGATCTTTGCGGAGTAGATGATGCGGTCTGAGGTCTTGTCAGCCGCGGCCTCGAAATACACACCGGGGGAACGGACTAGCTGTGAAACAACGACACGCTCAGTTCCGTTAATGATGAAGGTGCCGCGGTCAGTCATGAGCGGGAACTCGCCCATGAAAACAGTCTGCGACTTGATCTCACCGGTGGTTTGGTTCATGAAGTCCGCCTGAACATACAGCGGAGCTTCGTAAGTCTTATCCTTCTCGCGGCATTCTTCCACGCTGTACTTCGGAGGTTCGAAGTGGAACTCGCGGAAATCTAGAGACATGCGGTCGCCCACATCAACAACGGGCGACATCTCTGCGAAAATGTCTTCTAGGCCAGAAGTCGTAGGGAGCTTCTGAGCGCCGGATGCATTCGCTTCCTCTACGCGCTTACGCCATGCTTCGGTACCAAGTAGCCAATCGAAGCTCTCCAACTGGAGGCTAAGAAGGTTTGGCGCTTGCATCGGCTCGCGTAGCTGAGCGAAAGAGATTCTTTTGTTAACATGCTTTGCGGCAGATTTACTCTGTGCAGCCAAAGGGGGTCCTTCCCTGCTTTAATCGAATCAGCGCGCACGTCCTGGGCCCCTCGTGCTATCCATACCCTAACCACGCTTCGCGCATTCAATAATCGCGTGCAGGCATAGTACACCTCGGACACACAGGCGTATCTCTCAACATATCTAAGATGTTTTTGCAACTCCACCCAGATCGGCGTGTCTTTACTCACGTTTTGCCTGATTTGTCAAGTGGGAGCCAGCCCCGCCCTCGGGAATTACAAAACGCGTGAGGACAGGTTTGCACCTGCACCTCACGCGTTTTGCGTAAG
>DUQT01000199.1 GCA_012837655.1 Actinomyces sp.
AGTAGTCGGATAAGTCGGAGTGGCGCTTTCTAAGCTCCAGGAATACCCGCAGCCCGAAATGGCCGCCCTCACTCCGTCTGTGCGGGTCAGCGGGAGCCTTGAAAGTTCAAGCTCCTTCGCCTCTTTTGCAGCCTTCTCGGCAAGCTGTTCGGGCGTGGGCTTCTTTTTCTTCTTGCCCGGCTTAGAAGTCGCCATGTGGATGATGCTGGCAAAGAAGCGCGGCGAATTTGTCTGAGTCTTCGCCACCAACATCAACACAGATTTAGGAAGTCTCATAACTATTTCTCCTCACCTTTCAGTACAGCATCAACAATTTCTTGAACCTCGTCGCGCACTGCGTCCGCGTCGGATTCCACCATCGCGATGCGAGTACGACGCTCCAAAATATCGTCCGCGTTCAAAGCGCCCTCATGCGTTAGTGCATATTCAACTTCGGCGCGCGTGACATCGGTTCCAGGCAGCACGTCCTTCGGACGGTCCACGGTTGCCACACTCAGGACATCAGGCGCCTCAAACCCGAAGCGATCCACGACCGCCCTCGGGGTACGATCCAATTCCACGCTAGTAACGCCAGCCGAATCCGGGTGGCCCTGCGCGCCAATAAGCGGCAGGTCGCGAGTCTTGGACTCGCCGGCGGAAATCATGCGCTCAGCAAGAACCTGGTCGAGGGTTTCCTCAGCCATCAAGCGGTACTCCGTGAATTTGCCGCCAACAACCGAGTAGGCACCTTCCTTGGACTTGATGATCACGTGCTTGCGGGACACATCTGCAGTGGAGCCGCCTTCACCGGAATCAATCAGCGGGCGCAGTCCCGTGAACGTGCCGACCACATCATCGCGGGTAAGCGGAACTTCCAGGGCGCGGTTGATGTTCTCCAACAAGAAGTCAACGTCTTCCTCAGGCGTGAATGGTGCCCTTCTCACCGGTCAGCTGGTCGGTAACGTTTATTTTATCCGCACAGATTTCGTCAGCTGAAACGCGAGTCAGGATGCTCGCTCCCATCTGAGCAGCAGTTCGGCGTCGTGGGCGACGACTGCGACGATGAGTTCGTTCTTACGCAGGTCATTCGCACCGGATATAAGAGCGTCTACAAGACCTTCGACGGTAGTGGGCAGGGGATTGAGTCGCGCACCAAGTGGGAGCAACTCCCGCGTGAGGAGATTGCTGGTCATATCTTCGATCGTGCTGTAGCGCGCATAGAAGGTTGGGCGCGAAACTGTCGCTGCGCGGGCAACCCCTGCGACCGTGGTTCGAACGCATCCGTTCTCGATCAAACTTTCCCTACCGGCAGCATCGACGGCCGCATCAATGTCGGTTTGCTTGTTGCTAAGCATCGCCCTCACGGCCTCGGAACAATGTAATAACCAGCGTCAGGAGCGACACTGCATTCGATTGGCGTGCCAAAGAAGGGGTCCCCATCCGCATAGGCGGTGAGGGCGAGCATCTCGATGCGAATCTTTTCGCCACGGAACATTTTGGCGCCGTCCAGCTTCCACCAGGTGCCGGCCGCAACTGAACTCATGTTGCGAAGCATTTTCACCCGATCAAAGTTGGTGAGCAGCGACAGATCCAGGAGGCCGTCGTGGTGGTCAGCCTTTGGGCAAACCTCCATGCCGCCCCCGTACGAACGCGTGTTGCCGACAGTGGCCATCGTGACCAAACCGGAATATACGAGGTCGTTATCGGTCAGACGGATGGGGGAGAGCTTGATCTCCTCAACACTTCGGCGTGGGAGTTGATCGTTGCTCGTTCTCAGAAGCTTGTGGAGCATCTTCTGCAGTGACGGGGAAATTTCTTCGAAGCGTAAAAAATGGGGCTGAGAGTTGTGCTCTCAGCCCCTTCGGGATTGTGTTTCGGTCGGGCGCGATTCGGTGTCGGTCACGTCGGTCGTGTGCCGATCACGCGGACCGTGCGCTGTTGTGAGTCGGTCACGCCTCCGTCATCGAGTCCACGATTGCGGCGATGCCGTCCACTCCCTGCGGCGGTTCCTGCAGTAGTGGTAGCTGATGAACCGGGATGCGCCCAACTTCGCCCTCAAGCCTTTTGATCTGAACCTCTTCCAAATCGTGCTTGTGTGCTAGGAACGGTCCCGCATCAACGGGGGAGCGGCGGTTCACCACAACCGACGCCACCCGCATCTTCAGGTCGGCTAGCTGGTCGAGTAGGTCAAGCGATTCCGCAACCGGCATTGGTTCCGCCAGTGTGACGACGATGAATCCGGCGTCCGACTCCATCGCGTCGCGTAGCGCCCCGAGCTTTTCCTGTCGCCTAATCAGCGTCCGTCGTAACTGGGCGTCGTGGTCGGAAGTGTCCTCCACGTTCTTGCCCGTTACAATCGACCCGAGCACACCCGTGTACTGCGTCGAACGCTGCCGCGACTTCAGTAACTGTTCCGTCCACGTGAACAACTGGTCCGGCAGAGTCAGCAAATGCAACGTGTGACCCGTCGGAGCGGTATCAAAAATCACCACGTCATACTCCGCGAGCCCCAGCTGCACGTTCTCCGCGATCCGCTCCAAAATGGCTGCCTCATACGACCCCGGAGCCTTTCGCGCCGAATCCAAATGCTTCTTCGCCGGTCCATGCAGGCGCTCCGGAAGCATCCGCAACATCTGCTTGTAAACCGCATTGAAGTGTTGATCCACAACATCGTGCGGATCGATCTCGACGCCGTCTATCAGGCCGCCGTCGCCCCGGTCTGCATTCGCCTGTCTGCGATTGGTCGTGTCGCCATCCGCCTGGGCCAGGCGCGTAACTCCGTCTCCCAACTTTGCGTCCCACAAGTGACCGAGGTTGTGCGCTGGGTCCGTTGAAACCAGCAAGACCCGTTTGCCTTCCAGCATTCGTCCATACGCGAGGGCGGAGCTTACCGAGGTTTTGCCAACGCCTCCCTTACCGCCGACAAACACGACCCGGCTGTCCACGGTGTCACTCAACAAACCGGGTGCAACCGAAACATTTGCGCTCATATCAACTACCTAAACCCAGCTACGCCCTCTAGCAACACGCCATGTGGTCAAGGGGTGTCTGCCACATGCCTGCGCGACGGTGCCATTCGTGGAAGTCGTCGAAGACGAAGGGGAGGAACTCTGCGGAGTAGTAGGCGGCAGGGTCGGGAACTCCCAGGGCTTCACCGAGGACTACCAGCATGAAGAAGTCGTCTTCGTCCTGCTTTTCGCGCGCAATGGCTTGGGCGAATGGTCGGGCATAGTACTCTTCCACTGCGCGAGAGGCTTTGGCGAGGCGCTCCCGCACGGAACGGGAGCGCCCAGCCTTTTCCTGATCAGCCACTACGAGACCTTCTCGGTTTCGTAGTAAGTGATGTCTGCGTCGGCTTCCTCCGGCAGTTCGGCGGCTGCCCGACGCATCGCCATAATCGCCTCGATCGCGACCCATATCGACGAAATAATAATGATGATGTCGACGACCAGCAGCAGGTAATCCGGGTTGTCCGGGTTGAGGAACCCGCTTGCCTGGTTGATTGCCGCCCAGAACGCCATGATGAACACGAACGCCAGTGGAAGGATAGCCGGCAACGGGTTGCGACGCTTACGGATAAGCACAACCGCGATGATCGACAGAGTCAGCGACGCCAACAGCTGGTTCGACGTGCCGAACAGTGGCCAGATACGAAGGCCACCCTCGCCGCTCAAGCCCTGCGAGAACGTCATACCCATACCCAGCAAGAACACGATTGCGGTTGCAACGTACTTGTTCACCGTGATGTTTACGGTCTGTGCGGCTTCCTGAATCACGAAGCGCATCAGACGCATGCCGGTGTCCATCGTCGTCGCCGCGAACAGAACCGCCATGGTTGCGAGCACGGTTGCGGACAGTGAAGCTGGCAGGCCGATGCCTTGCTCCATTAGGTTTCCGCCGCCTTCGACGAACGCATTCACGCCGCCGGCGCCGTATTCGCTGTAGATTTCTTCCCAGCGAGCCAGCGTTCCAAAGCCACCCGCAACAGCCAGGATCGTGCCAAGCGACAGCAGGCCTTCACCCACAGCTCCGAAGTAGCCAACAAAGCGCGCGTCAGTTTCCTTATCCAGCTGCTTCGACGAAGTACCCGAAGAAACAATGCCGTGGAAGCCTGAAATCGCACCACACGCAATCGTCACGAACAGTAGCGGAATCAGCGACGGAGTGCCCTCCGGCACGTTCGAATTGATCATCGGCGCAACGACCTTGGTCGCGTCCGTGCTGAGGATCGAACCGATCAGTACCGATCCGTACAGCAGAATTAGACCGATAAACAGCTGCACGCCGTTGATGTAGTCACGCGGCTGCAGAAGCAACCAAACCGGCAGCGTCGAAGCAATCGCACCGTAAACGAACAGCGCAATAATCCAGAACGCGTGCGGGCCAATTCCCATGAAGTTCTCCGGCAGAACGACCGGAACCTTGTCGCCAACAACGATCAGCGCGTACAGAGCCACAACGCCAACAACCGTCACCGGCAGCAGCGGCAGGCGCAGGCGATAGATCGAAATTCCAACCAGAATCGCAACGACAATCGCACCCCAAGCGGGGATTACCGAGGACGGAGTCGAGATGAACAGTCCGGTAATAACCACGGCAAACGCGGTGACAACCATCAGGAGCACAAGGAAAATGACCACGAGGAACAGGTAGGACCCACGCTTGCCGATGTAACGCGAGGCAAGGGACCCGATCGAGCGTCCTTTATTCCTCTGCGACGCCCACAGCGCACCCATGTCGTGCATGCCTGCAAAGAAGATGGTTCCGAGCGTCACCCACAGGAAGGCGGGCAACCAGCCCCAAATGATCGCGACTGCCGGACCCACAATGGGTGCGGCGCCTGCAACCGAAGTGAAGTGGTGGCCCCACAAAATAAGTTTGTTGGTGGGGACGTGGTCTACGCCGTCATTAAATTCGTGTGCAGGCGTAACAAATTCTTCATCAAGCTGAAAGACCTTGCTGGCCAAGTACTTCGAATAGACGAAGTAACCGAATGCCACGATCGCTAAGCCGATCAGCATTATCCAAATTGAGCTCATCTTTGGGCTCCTACTTTTCTGGTGGCGCATGCCACAAAAGGACAGGACTCGCACATTTAAACACGGCTCGCCGGATTTGAAAACAGATAATCTGGGCCAAATTTCTTTAACGCGCGTGCAATTGATTGAAAC
>DUQT01000200.1 GCA_012837655.1 Actinomyces sp.
GCGCCGGTAAGCGTGCCCATATTCATGCACGCGCGGTAGGCGTCCAGGGCGTCAAACTCATCTGCGAGAGTCGCCGTCACCGTCGAAACCAGGTGCGAAACGTGGGAGTAATGCTCAACCCCCAACAACTGGGACACGTGTCGCGACCCCGGTCTTGCAATGCGCGCCATATCGTTGCGCGCCAAATCGACGAGCATGACGTGTTCCGCGGTTTCCTTCGCATCCAGGCGAAGTGAAAGCTCGGTGCGCGTGTCGTTCTCGTGGGAATATTCGCCCCGATCCAATCGTCGCGGCCGCGTTCCCGCGATCGGGTGCAGGTAAACCCTGCGAGACTCGGCCTCAAACGTCAAACACGACTCAGGACTTGCCCCAAACACCGTGGTGCTGTTCGTTTCGAAGTAGAACATGTAGGGGCTTGGGTTCAGATTCCGCAGCGCATCATACGCGAGCCGCGGATCCGGACACGCGATCTCAAACCCGCGCGATGGCACGACTTGATAGACATCTCCCGCGGCGATCCGCTCCTGCAGACGCGCCACCGCGTCGCGAAAATCCGTGTCCGACATCGTCGGTCGTGCAGTTACCGTCCGATTCGTATCGCGATGATTCTCGAGGGCGGGGCTGAGTGCGGTCTGTGAAGCGCCGGCACGCGTGTTGTCCGCGCCAGCGTCCGCGATTTCGTCCGAACATGATTGCACACATGCGCGAACGGGCGTGGCCGTCCCAGCACCTGCGATTTCGTCCGAAGATGATTGCACACGTGCGCGAACGGGCGTGGCCGCGCCAGCGTCTGCGATTGCCTGCACGAGGGCTTCCATCTCGCCCTCTTCAGGCCCCGTGAGGGCAACCACCTGCGCCTGGTTAGTGCGGTGATTCAGCAGGATCACGCGGGAAGGGACCATGAACTCGAAGTCTGCAAACCCATCCGCAGGCTTTTCCACAGCTGGGAGATCCTCAAACGAATCCACAAAATCAAACCCAAACGCCCCCGCCACCAGCGGGAAGTGCGCATCGTCTCCCTGTGCCGCGTCGGACTCCGCCGCATTAGAGTCCGGCGCATCATCGACCTGTGCCGCATAGAAGTCCGCCGCGTTAGAGCTCGCTGCTGCATCGATCTGTACCGCATCAGAGCTCGCCGCATTATCCGCGCTTTCTCGCATGTAGCGCGCCATCTCTCGAAGCACATCCAACGGGTTCGGCTCCCGCAGTCGGACCGCCTCATCAAACGCGTCAGAAGCAGGAAAACGGAACACAGCCTCGTCCTCGTCAACGTCGATTACGAATTGTCGCAAAGATTTCGCAACGTGATTTACGAGGGCGCGGCCGGCAACCCTACGAGCTGAATCTTGATCGGATCCCGCGGTTAAAGTCACTGTCCGGTCGACGCAGCGGGCGTAGGCCAGGGGAGCGTAGGCGATCATTGAGCGTGACGATCGCGCGCCCGTGAGGTCCGCGGTTTCCAAAAGCAGGTGAGTCTTGAAACGGGCGACCTCTCGAACGCGCCGACATACGCGCGATGCGTCCGCGTCGAACTCTGTTGCCGCGACGATGGTACGGAGCTTTGCGGTGCTGAACTTGGCAGGCGTGCGCTCGGTAGGCGTGGAACTGGTGACGCTAAGTTTTTCGGGTGTGAGTTTGGTTTGGGGCACGATTTTCTCCCTCAGAAGTTTTGGTGGGAAGGCGTGCCCGTTGCGCTAAGGCATGAAAAAGGCCCGCCTTTTGGCGAGCCGGTCTAAGAGCATGACTAGGGAGGACTCGCCTTATGCGAGCCACCACCACTGAGCAGTCATGTTCAACATGGCCACAACAGTAACGGCCGATTTTTGCGCTGCAAACAGATATCCAGATTTTGAGATCACCGCCCCGCGAAACCACATGAAGCTCCTTCTTCTCTGAAGTGAAGCCTCCAATAGCGCAGTTATCCGAGAACCGCACCCAGCGCCCGCACGACACCGGTTGCGACGCCCAGTACCGCCCTCAAAAATCAAATACTGTTAAATCGCGCACAATCAACGCCTGGAAATGCCGGCAACGTTGACCCTTGCGGACGAAACGTCATATATTTGAGGACGGTGCCCGCGTCGCCGGGTTACTACCGCTCAGAGTCTGTGCGTTTTAGGCCTAACTAGGCTGATAAATGGCAGGCGCTGACAAGTGGGCTCCTAGACTGTTCGTCGGAGCTCCGGACGTCATCCTTTAACCCTCACGATATGCGACTGTGAGGCTAATGGCGGGCCGGCCCTGACGGACACTGGTGTGCCCGAAATCAGGGAAAGCGCACACGCGCTGGACCGGCGTCGCGAAACTAGATTTTATTAAAAAAGGAAGACGGAGAAGTAGTGCCTACAATTCAGCAGCTGGTGCGCAAAGGACGCAGCACCAAGCCCGCGAAGGCTGCAACCCCCGCGCTAAAGGGAAGCCCCCAGCGCCGCGGCGTTTGCACCCGCGTTTTTACTACCACCCCGAAGAAGCCGAACTCAGCTCTTCGTAAGGTGGCTCGTGTGCGCCTGTCCTCAGGTATTGAGGTAACCGCATACATCCCCGGTGAAGGCCACAACCTGCAGGAGCACTCCATCGTGCTCGTACGCGGCGGTCGTGTGAAGGACCTCCCCGGTGTTCGTTACCACATTGTTCGCGGCGCACTCGACACCCAGGGTGTTCGTGGCCGCCAGCAGGCTCGTTCCCACTACGGTGCGAAGAAGGAGAAGAAGTAATGCCTCGTAAAGGCCCAGCTCCCAAGCGCCCCCTAGTCGAAGATCCCGTATACGGATCCAAGGTCGTAAGCCAGCTCGTTAACCGAGTCCTGCTTGACGGCAAGCGTTCCGTCGCGCAGGGCATCGTTTACGGTGCACTGGCCGGAGTCGGTGAAAAGACCGACCAGGATCCAGTAGTTGTACTAAAGCGCGCACTCGACAACATTCGCCCGACTCTTGAGGTTCGCTCCCGCCGTGTTGGTGGCGCAACCTACCAGGTTCCGGTCGAAGTCCGTGCATCGCGCGGTACCACTCTCGCACTGCGTTGGCTCGTTGACTTCTCTCGCCAACGTCGTGAGAAGTCAATGACTGAGCGTTTGATGAATGAGATTCTCGATGCATCCAACGGCCTCGGTGCTGCTGTGAAGCGTCGCGAAGACATGCACAAGATGGCGGAGTCCAACAAGGCTTTCGCTCACTACCGCTGGTAATCCCAGTACTGCCCTTAGCAGAGACAAGCGAAGGAAAAACACGTGGCACAAGACGTGCTTACAGGCCTAACCAAGGTTCGCAATATCGGCATCATGGCGCACATCGATGCCGGCAAGACCACCGTTACCGAACGCATCCTGTTCTA
>DUQT01000201.1 GCA_012837655.1 Actinomyces sp.
GCTTGGCCCGGTAATGGTGCAATCGAAGGGAACCACCATGCTTGATCCAGGAGGTCGACGTCTGCTCCGGCGTCGATGGCGACCTGGATTGCGCTGCCCACATTTCCGGGGTTGCCATGCGACCAGTCTTCGAGTTTGTCGGACTGATATTCGTGGCGCCACTGCATGTTGTGGTCGAAACCGCCAGACGAAATGATGACGCCCTTGCGGACAGTTACAGTGACATCTACGCCGTCCTGCGTGACTACTGCGCCGGTGACTGCGCCACTTTCATCAGTAATCAGGCGGGTTAGCGGGGCGTTAAGCCAAAATGGAATGCCCGCTCGAATAACTCCGGCGAACAGTCCGCCAGCCAGGGCTTCACCCAGGGCAACGTATTCGCGTCCAAAAGCCATGCCGCCAACGCCCTGGCCTACTCGTTTCACGACGGCGGGAATGGCTTTGGCGGGTTCTTTTGCCATCAGATTCATCCAGCGGTAATCGCGGATCGTGATCGGCATCGGGACGGGCGCCTCTAGCGAGGATTTGCGCAAAACGGGACGCCACTTACCTAAAATGTCGTTCAAATCTACAGGCTTCGCCTCGCACGAGCGCCCCGTTGCCGAACCACCTGGCTTTTCAGGCTGGTAGTCGGCGTAGTCCTTGGCCCACTGGAAACGAAGCGGCGTCACCCGCTTCATCAGCTCGACGACCTCGGGCCCGTTTTCAATGTAGGCAACCCGCCGTTCGCGTGGCGCAGTGTCACCAACCAGGGCGTCAAGGTATTCCAACCCAAGTTCTTTACTGTCGTAAACGCCGCTTTCCTTGAGGACGGAGTTAGCAGGGATCCAGAAACCGCCACCTGATAAGGCTGTGGACCCACCGATGTAGTCGGTACTTTCAGTTATTAGCACGTCTAGTCCGGCCTCCTGACCTGCGAGGGCGGCCAGCATTCCAGTGCCGGAGCCTACGACGAGGAGGTCAACGGTAGTATCTTGAGCAATCGGAGTGCTCGGACGGACATTCTTATTCGTATCCATTTTGAAGATCTCCTTTGATTCTTGCTAATCAGCAAAAACTACAGACGAAGACTGAAATTCATCTGCCAAATTTCTTAAAAGTCAATGTAAATGCATTGCCTACCTAGGGGTGCGTGTGCGGGTAGTCTTGACTCAGTGGGCGGCAATGTAGCCGCTATGAGCTCGCGAGTAAAGGAGCCTTGAGATGAAGATTTTGGATCAAGACAAAGACGGAAATGCCAAGTTTCTTGGAATCCCCGTGGGCATATCTGGGGCATATTCTAAGGAGGCTCGTCGTGCTCAGTTTGAGCCCAGAAACCCCAAGCTGTTTGTAGGCCGAAAGTTTGGGGCCGGATGGGACCTAAACATGGGCGCTTTGGCTGTGAAGCTGGGTCTAGTTGGCCCTAACGCTTCGCTAGAGGATGTCGAATCCGACATTCCTGAGGAGGTCGTTCGCGCGCTACGAATCGCTCCTCTTGTAGGTGCGGGTGCGGTTGCAGCGGCTGCTCTGGTGATTGGTTCTACTTCACGTAAGCTTCCGACCGCTTGGAACTGGAAGTTGCTACCAAAGGAATTCGGAAGCGCTCGCAGCGCCGTTCTACCCCACGCGCTTGCCGCCGTTGGCGTGGGCGCTTGGAGTGCGTTGCAAAACAAGCAGGACTCCGGCGTAGATGCCGTCGTGTCGGCGCAGGCTCTTGGCCTTCAGACAACTGCGCTGTTGATGATGGTTGCCGCTGTTCGCGGTGGGTTGATGCCAAAGGTTCCATGCCCGATGGTCATCCTCGGCCCGCTCGCAACTCCGGGAGTCGCAACCGCAGTCCTAAGCAAGAC
>DUQT01000202.1 GCA_012837655.1 Actinomyces sp.
AATGAGGAAAGCCAGCGCCATCGTGAGGACGAGTCCGGTTAGAATCTCCGGAATAATGTCGCGTTGAAAACCGTCCGTGAACAACGACCCGAGCGACTTAATTCCAAGCACCGCGCCAACCGTCGTTAGCGAAATCGTCGACACAGCCACGACGCGCAATCCCGCCAAAATAGCGGGACCGGCGAGCGGCAAGTGGACTCCAAAGAAGAGTCGACCAGGTCCGTAACCGGTCGCTTCCGCGGCATTGAGGACGTCCTTATCAACGGAATCAAAAGCGTCGGCGGCCGCTCTGACCATGAGCGCGCATCCATAAATCGTGAGGACGATGTGCACATTCAGGGAGGACCGCAGGGGAACTCCGGCGATAATTGGTATGAGGACGAACAGCGCGATGGACGGAATCGTGTAAAGCAGGCCGGTGGAAGTCAGGGTGATTTCGCGGAGCCGTGGGTGCTTGGTCGCTAGATACGCGATTGGCACGGAAATTATCAGGCTGAAAAATATTGCCGGAAGTGCCAGGTACAGGTGGGCGTAAAGAGCGAAGCCTATGAAATCCAAGTTTTGGAAAATCCAGGTCACTTGTTTGCGCCTTCCCCGACTCCCGGCACGCCAACTCCCGGCACGCCAGCTCCGGCGGCGTTCGCCGGGTTTCCGGAGAGTGATCCAAGCGGTCGCCCACTGGAATCAATGACAATGTTTTGGTCATCCAGGTAAAGGTCACGTGACGCGCGCACACCCAGGAACTGTTCGACGAACTCGTTGGCCGGTTTTACAAGGAGATCTGACGGAGTCCCATGTTGCTGAATCTGTGCGCCTTGGGTGAGGAGGACGACCTCGTCGGACATGCGAAGCGCCTCGTCCACATCGTGGGTCACGAACAGGATCGTGGTTTCCAACTCTTCCTGCAGATCCAAAACCAGTTCCTGCAACTGACGTCGAACGACCGGATCGACCGCGGCGAAGGGTTCGTCCATCAGAACGATATTTGGGTTTGGCGCCAGGGCTCGGGCCACGCCGACTCGCTGCGCCTGCCCACCGGACAGCTGCCCGGGATAACGATTCGCCATTTCAGGCGAAAGTCCAACAAGCTCCAACATTTCCATGCCGCGAGCGTGCGACTCCTTCTTAGACTTGCCCTGAAGTCGCAAAACAGTCGTCACATTGTCCAAAACCGTGCGGTGTGGAAGTAGGCCAGAGGCCTGCATGACATAGCCAATCGACCGCCGTAGCTGCACCGGATCAGTTTCAGCCACGTCCTCGCCGTCAATCAAAATCTGCCCACTTGTGGGAGATTCCATTCGATTCACCATGCGTAGCAACGTGGTTTTTCCACAGCCAGAGGACCCGAGCAGGACGTGGATCGTGCGGGAATCTATTGTGTGAGTGAACTGGTCAACGGCGGCAAGGGAGCCCTTTTTCGCTCGTTGGAACCGCTTGGTAACGTCGCGAAACTCGATCATGCGGACCTCTCATTGGATGTTCTACAAGCTTAAGGGCTCCCTGTGTAAAGTTCCTGTTACATGAGGATTTTTTCGCAAAGCGATACCGTGCGGTTTGAAATGTGACCGATTTCGACGAGGGCGGCGCTCGGTCCGGACGGGGCGGGTTGCTTGCGGACGGGCAGGCCGCTCGCCGATGGGACCAACCCCGCCCAACCGCGCTACTAATTGCCGGGCAACTCCGCGGTACGTTCGACTTCTTCGGCGTCAAACTCAAAAATGGTCGGCTGTGGATCCGCGAGGACGTTCGCAACAACGGTCCGGAAACGCTCATTCATCGGAGGGAGGTCATCCGCGTCAAACCACCGAACCTCCGAGTTTTCCCCATCAGCAGGACGGAGGTCGCCGCTGAGGTAACGCATGTGGAAAGAAATATCCAGGTAGCGGCTGACGTCGCCGTTGGGGTACTTGACCGGACCGACGGAGTCCAGCGAGACCACGCGGACCGGCTCCACGCGGACATTTGCTTCTTCGAGGGCTTCACGCGCCGCAGCGTTAGCTGGCTGCTCGCCCGGGTCAATAATGCCCGTGATGGGCGTCCATTCGCCGTTATCGGCCCGCTTTACCAGCAGGACTCGCGACTTTTCATCGTCGGTAACGACCCCGGTGACGCCGGAAAGCCAAAGTTCCGCGTGGCCAATGTGTTTGCGAAGTTCAACAACAAATTCCGGAATAGGCATATTTTCAGTGTAGACGTTGCCCGGGACATAAACATTTTGGGATCCAACTGGTTGATTCGTATGCTGTGGGGGTGTCCAATGTTAAACGTTTGCTTTCGGCGATTGTCGCGATTGTTTTCTTCACCTACATTGGGCAGTTCTTGCTGAATGCCGCGATCGCTCCCCTAGCGCGAGCGATGGGTTTGGCTGAATGGCACATGGGTGCCGCACTGTCACTGGCGGCAATCATGGTTACTTTGCTAAGCCAAAGGTGGGGGCGCGCATCGCTTTCGTGGGGCCGCAAACCCGTACTGGTGACTGCGCTGGTGCTGGCGTTGATAGCGGGTTTACTTTTCGCGTTAACAACGTACGCACGAACAAACTTTTGGATTCCGGCGGGAGTTGCCGCAGCAGGAATAATCTTGGCCCGCGGAGGTTTTTTCGGCGCAGCGGTAGCCGCTGTTCCGCCTACCGGCCAGGCACTGATCGCAGAGCTAACACCCGACGAGGAATCCCGCGTCCGCGGCATGGCAGCCTTTGGGTCTGCGTTCAACATCGCAGCAATGATAGGCGCGTTGCTCTCAGGCTTGCTCGCGGCGTGGTGGCTAATGGCTCCGGTTTATGCGACCCCTATAAGCGTTGGGATTGCGCTAATCATTGCTGTGGTAATGCTCCCCAAAACACCGCCAAGCAAGAAAATAAAGCAACCGCCAAAACTTTCGCCTCGCGATAAACGAGTCCAACCGTTCCTGTTCGCAGGCTTCGGCATGTTCTTTGCCGCTGGAATCATTCAGATCTGTATTGGTTTCATCATGCAGGACAGGTTCGGTTTCGCACCCTCAGAAGCCGTGCTACCAACTGGCATTGCGATGCTAGGACAGGCGGTCGGCGCATTATTTTCACAGCTCGTGTTGGTTCCTAGGCTTGCTTGGCCTCCCAGACGACTACTCCGGGTCGGCCTAATCGTCGTGACGGTTGCAGTAACGAGCATTGCTGTTCCACTTCCACTGTGGGCGACGATCGCCGGAGTCTGTGGCATTGGCGTGGGCATGGGACTTGCGAGCCCCGGTTACAACGCCGGCGCTAGTCTCAAGGTTGCACCCGAGGAACAAGGCTCAGTCGCGGGACTACTCTCCGCAGTCGGCGGCCTTACTTGGGTCTTCGCACCGATCACCGGAACCACAATCTACGGCTGGAATCCAACCGCAGCTATTCTTCTGGGAACCTTCGCGGTGGGAACTTCCACTCTGATTGCGTGGCTCCACCCAGAATTCCGGGTCGCAAATCGTCCTAAGCGCTTCCGACTGAGCCTTGACCGAAGCCGATCCGGCAAGAGGAACGAAGACGCCTAGTCAGTGAACTCGATGTAGCCCTCGGGGCCGCCCTGGTAGAAAGTTTCTGGATTCGGCGCCCGTAGTTCTGAACCGTCCTGCCAGCGCTGGGCAAGATCCGGATTCGAAATGAGCATGCGTCCTACGACCACGGCATCGGCACCCATTTCCATTATTTTCTCGGCGTCGTCAAGTTGAGTGACCGTTGCAAAACCTGAGTTGAACAGGAATGGACCGTTCCAACGATCCTGCAGGTGCTTGGTAAGTTCAGCATCTGCATCTCCAAGAACCGACAAGTACGCAAGGTTCAGGTCCTCGATGCCGTCAAGCAATGCATCATAGGTTGCAGTGCTGTCAGGACCGGGTTTTTCGTTGGTGCCCTGCGCTCCAGTGTTTGGCGAAATACGAAGACCCACGCGGTCAGCGCCGATCCCGTCAGCGATGGCACGAACTACTTCCACTGCGAAACGAGCACGATTCTGCGGATTACCACCGTGTTCGTCTCCACGATGGTTGGTTTCAGGTGCAAGGAATTGGTGAATCAGGTACCCGTTTGCGCCGTGGATTTCGACGCCGTCCAAACCAGCTTCGATGGCGTTCTTTGCCGCGGTCACGTAATCCTGCACGACTCCAGCGACTTCGCTGGTCTCGAGTGCTCGTGCCTCTTCATAGGGAACCCTGCCCTGCGTGGTCATGATTTCACCTGGAGCGGTCGTTGCAGACGGTGAAATCGGCTGCTCGCCAGTTGTGTACCTATGCGCAATGCGACCCGCATGCATGAGTTGCGCGAAAATAAGTCCGCCTGCTTCATGGACAGCGTCAGCGACTTTTCGCCAGCCCCGAACCTGCTCCTCATTGTGAAGTCCCGGCGTATTGATATAGGCCTGTCCTACCTGAGACGGTTGCACGCCCTCGGTAACAATCAATCCGACGCCCGCGCGCTGACGGTAATACTCGACGTTCATGTCGTTCAACGTGCCATCAGCTTCTGAACGATTGCGCGTCATCGGCGCCATGACGATCCGATTCTTCGCGGTGTATCGGCCGATTTCCAAGGGTTCGAACAGGTTTGCCATCAGTACCAACTAATCCTTTCAGGGCAAAATTAATCGCGGGCCGAGCTCACGCCCTCATTTAATTTCTACGGCTTCAGTTTCTGCGGGAAGTTGCTCGCCGGTTACGGAATCAACCGGATTGGTACGCCGCGCGGTGCGGATTCGCAGGTAGAGGGCAAGGCCCAACGCGACCACCGAGAACACCGCAATGTAGGGCTGCAGAGGTGCCCAAACGCCGAGCGCGCCCGCCGTTCCAAGGAGTAGCAGGATGATTTTGTTGCAGACCGGACACGCCACCGCGAAGAGCGCGAGGGTGACGCCGCCGATTAGGCGACCGTTCTTTTGGAACTCCATGGGTGGCGCCTGGATCGCGAACCAGAGGAAGGTGAGGACGACGGTCGCGCCGACGATGGGGTACTCCCACCAGCGGATTGGGACCTCACGGCCAAAGATCGGATTTGGAATCAGATCCGTGGGCAGGCCGAGGAACAGCAGGACCGCGCATGCCCACGCAAACGCGATGAGGATTCGCTTGCGGCGCTCTTGCTTGCGGTCAGCTTCAGCGGCCTTGTAGCCAGTGCCCATGCCGGTTGGTTGTGGTTGCGATAAGACGGCGAGAGTTGAATTCTGGTCGTCCGACATCGTGCCTCCAGGTATGTGCCTAAGGTACTCGTTGGATTCACAATACCCCAGGGGGTTTACGATCGCTCTGTGAGATTCCACAATGTAACCACATCTCGCCTTTTCGGATTCTTCGCCGTCCGAATAATTCACGAGGGCGGTGCTTGGCGGGTCACGCAATCAGGCCGGCTGCGCCCCGGATGGTGACCCACAGCGCGCCAATGATGGCGATGACCATGGCGAAAACGCGAGCCTGTTGAGGTGTAATCCTGCGAGCGAGCCGACGGGCGATCTCGGTTCCGATGCCGATGCCTAAAAGACCCGAAATCAGAGTCACCCACCCGACGGTCGCGTTATCTGGCCCGAAACCGAAGGACAGCTTCAACGGAATGTTCACGAAGTTCATCGTCACGAAGTAGACCTGTAGCGTCGCAGCGAAGTTCTTCTGAGGCCATCGTGCCGCCCTCGCGTAAGCAGTCAGAACTGGTCCGGCTTGGGAAACCGAAGCTGACAGAAAGCCGCCAATGGCACCCGTTATGTACATGGGTAAGCGGCCCTCGACCTTGGGGAACTTCGGCGCAAATATCGCCACGCCCACCATCGCAAGCATGATGATTCCGACCCCGACGCTCAGAACCGCCACGTCCAGAT
>DUQT01000203.1 GCA_012837655.1 Actinomyces sp.
AGGATCCCGAAATTGAAAACGTCATCGCCCCGTGGTTCGAAGAAACCAAGGACTGGGTCGGAACTGTCGTCGCACAGTCCACTGAGGAAATGAAGTCCGAAACCTCTGCGTGGGAAGACACCGCGATCCTCGACTTCGTCAACAAGGTCCAGGTTGACGAAATCACCCGCGCCCTCGAAGGCACCGAATACGAAGGCCTGCCGATCGTCGCGGAAGTTTCCCCGTTCTCGCGCACCGCAGTCTTCGACAAGGGTGACGTCACCATCGCCGACATGGCCTCCATTTACGTGTACGACAACACCCTGTTCGGAATTAAATTCACCGGCGAGCAGCTTCGCGACTACCTCGAATGGTCCGCACGTTTCTACATCCAGCAAGATGAGGGCGCCGAGGTCGAAGATTGGTCAACCGTCACCAACGCACAGTACGAAGGGATGACTCGCGGTCTACCGGACTACACCTACGACGTGCTCTCCAGAGTTAACTACCACATCAACATTTCCAAGCCCGTCGGCGAGCGCATTGATCTGCTCACCTTCCCTGACGGCACGCCGGTACAACCTGACGACGAGCTCATCCTCGCCCTCAACAACTACCGCCAGTCGGGTGGATCCGCCTACCCGCACGTAAAGACCGCCCCGGTCATTTACGACGAACAGAAGGCAATCCGCGACCTCATGATCGAATGGGCACAGGAAAACGGAACCATCGATCCGTCCACCTTCTTCGAAGTTAACTGGTCCGTTTCCACTTCCGCTGCCGAGGGCGGTGCTGAGGAACCTACCGAGACGCCGACGGACTCCACGGAGACCCCGACGGATGGAACCGATGAGCCGACCGACTCGACAGGTGAGCCGACCAAGCCGGGTGACTCTGACTCCTCTGACGGCACGGACGACTCCGTAGTGGAGCCGACCAACGGTGAAGGTGGAAACCTTGCCAAGACCGGTTCAAGTGACATCTTCGCGCTCGCAGGCGCAGCACTTGCGATGCTAATCGCTGGATCTGTTCTTGTAGTCAGGCGCATGAAGGCATAACTCCGCGCACGCGGAAGCTTTGAGGCCGGAGGGTGGTCCCCTCCGGCCTCAAACAATTCGGAAAGACTTTTTGAGGGTGGCATGCGCTTAAGACTGATCTCAGTTTCCGCGCAAATAGTCGCAGTTAGCGCATCCCAGCCTCGCCCTCGAGGATGAAAAATCGCCGCAAAGGTGGTTGGAGGATTCCGGATAGCTAACGTTAACGCCGTTTTAACTTTCTCCTTCCCGGCGCATCACTTCCGCATGGTTGTCTAGCGTCGTACAACTGTATAAGTGCGGAGCTCTTTCGCTGGAAGGGGTCCTCTTTTAAGGAGAATGTATGCGGCCCATTCGCGCAGGCATTGCTGGCCTGGCTACGGTAGGATTCCTGGCAGTCCTACCAGTTCAGGCAATGGCAGCCCCCGATTCCTCAGGGGTTGTCATCAACGAGATTGTTTACGGAGACGCGCTGGTTCCTGGAACTAACGACTCCATTGAGCTGTACAACGCTGGAACCGAAACTGTGGACCTGACCGGCTGGTCACTCCATGATGACAAGGATTGCCCGGGCGAGGCGGATCTGAGCGGTTCGATCGCTCCCGGTGAATTCAAGGTCCTAGTTGAAGGCACCGACTTCACGTTCGGATTCGGCAAGGGCGACACGGCCCGCCTATTCAACGGTGAGGAGATTGTCGATTCCTACACCTACGAAGTTAACGCCAACGAAAACTGGTCTCGCTGCCCTGACGGCACCGGCGATTTCGCGCAGGGAACCCGTCAGACTCTAGGCGAACCGAACGACTGCACCGTAGAACCGGAACCTGAGGTCGAGACTCAGCTGGTACTAAACGAGGTCGATTCCGGCCCCGCCGACTGGGTCGAGTTCATTAACCCCGGCTCGGAAGCCCTCGACATTTCCGGCTACGAGATCCGCGACAACAGCGATGATCACCGCTGGCGTTTCCCGGAAGGAACCGTAATCAACCCGGGCCAGTACCTGGTGGTTGATGCGGACGCAGTCGGCCTCATCTACAACGATCAGACGGGCGAATACGAAGAGAACACCTTCCAGGCCGCGATCGGCATTGGATCCGGCGACTCGATCCGCGTCTACGATTACCAGGGCGAACTAATCGAATCCGTTTCGTGGACCGCCCACGCAGCCATTGATGGCGACGAGGCAGCCGCAACGATCGCTCGTTGCCCCGATACCACGGGCAACTTCCAGATCGCCTTGGCAACCCCGGGCGAGGCGAACGTATGCCCCGAACTGCCGGTCGTAATCAACGAGATCGAATCCAACGGCGACGTCACCGACTGGGTCGAGATCATGAACATCGGCACCTACCCGGTAAACATCTCCGGCTGGTACATGTACGACGACGGTGGCGAAAGCCGCGTCAACGACGTCACCCCAGTTGAAGAGGGCACCATTCTCTGGCCGGGCGAACTGTTCGTATTCGACCAGAACGTCCACTTCACCTTCGGACTTGGGAAGAATGACCTCACCAGCGTTTACACGGAATCCGGCATCCTCGTTACCGAAGAATCAACAGGTGTCGAACACGCCGCCGGCTCCCTGTCCCGTTGCCCGGACGGCACCGGCGAGTTCGTTGACGTTGCGGTCACCACGAAGGGCCAGCTCAACGCCTGTGGCAACCCCGTTGTTCTAAACGAGGTCGAGTCTAAGGACGCCGACGGTGGAGAGGACTGGGTCGAACTGGCTAACCCGCTGGATGAACCGCTGGACATCTCCGGCCTCGTTATTCGTGACGACAAGGACGATTCCGAGTACGTAATCGCTGAAAACACGGTGATCGACGCACGCGGATACGTCGTGATCGACGACCTCGGTTTCGGCCTGGGCGGCGCGGATTCCGTGCGCGTCTTTGACGGCGACATGCTGGTTGAAGAGTACAGCTGGACCGAACACGCAGACCACACCTACGGTCGCTGCCCGGACATGACTGGCGACTTCGCGCAGACGCGTGAGGCAACGCCGGGTGCACGCAACTCCTGTGACGGTATTCCGGACCTGCTTCAGTACTACTCGACTGGTGAGCCGCCGGTCGTAGTTGATGAGGCTCCGATGTTCCTGGAGGACTCCTCCGGCCTTGACTACGCCGACGGATTCCTGTGGGCGGTAGATAACGGAACGGGTAAGTTCTGGAAGCTCGCTCCGCAGGCTGACGGATCCGTGCAGTTTGCAGACGGCTGGGAAGACGGGAAGCGCGCCCGCTTCATTAAGGACGCGGAAGGCCCGGACGTAGTCGCATCCGCCGAGTGGGACATCACCGACCTGCTTCCTGAAGTCAGCGCAAACATGGGTATCGAAGCTATCGAGTGGATCACGAACGCTGAAGCCAAGGGCCGCCTGTTCGACGAGAACACGGGCGAGGCTTACGATCCCGCAAACTACCCGAACGCGGTAGCCGACGGCGTATTCGTAGTTGCCCTGGAAGATAACGGCCACGTTTATGCCTTCTCGCTCGCAAAACAGGGTGAAGTTGCACCATTTGCTGCCGGATCGAACGCGACTCTGCTGACCTCCTACGACTCCTTCATCGGTGGCGCTATGGGGCTTGATTACAGCCGCAATACCCTGCGCATCATGTCTGATGACGGCTACGAGGGCGTAATCGCCGAAGTCTTCTTCGACGGCACCAACAGCCCACGCGTCGTTCACTACGAGCGCCCCGACGGTATGGATAACCTGAACAACGAAGGCTACGCCGAATCTGACTGCATCGATGGCAACAGGTACGCATGGTTCTTCGCGGACGGCTTTGAGTCCGGTGCTCTGCGCGCAGTTCTTATCGATCCCGAGTCTGCCGAGCCTTGCCTGACGGATCCGGACGAGCCGACCGATCCGACTGAGACAACCGAGCCGACGGAACCCACGGAGCCTTCAGAGCCCACGGAACCGACTCAGCCGACCGAGCCCACCGATCCGACGGAACCGACCAAGCCTGTCGAGCACACCAAGCCTTCAGAGCCGTCTGAACCGGGCGAGCCCAGCGTGCCGAGTGGTGGCAAGCCGGGTGACCTGGCAAAGACCGGTGTTGAGACCGCTGGCCTAGCCGCGATCGCTGGTCTGCTTCTAGCAGCAGGTGGCGTTGCAGTTTGGAGCAGGCGCATCAACTCCTGAAGTTGGTCGTAACACAACTCAATAGATAGGTAGTTCCCGTGCACCTTGTGTGCACGGGAACTACTTTTTGAAGCCGGGGGAGGAACGCAAGCCTCCCAATCCCGCGCACGAAGAAGCCCGCTGGTATTTCTTACCAGCGGGCGCTTTGATGAGTTGATTTCAGTCAGCGATGCCGTGACCATCGGAGTTGCGAGCCACGTCCTCGTTAATTTCCTTTGGAAGCCGGACTTCGCCCATGGTCCATTGCAATCCTGACGTAGCGAAACGTGCGATGGGGCGGCGGAAGAGTGCGTCCTGCAGGCTGACCCGCGACGGATCGTTAGAATCTGCCAGACCTAGCAGCTGCCTTGCAGAGCCGGGTAGGAGCGCGATTGCGCCGTTTTTGAGCATGTCGTAACCCCACTTCATCGGGGGCGGCAGCGGCGGGTTGTCGATTAGGAGGTCGATGACGTCGGCAGTGGCTGGGGAGAACTCGAGTTCGGGGCCGTAGGCGGCCATCGTCCTGTAGAGCTCTTCCACAGTTTGGGGAGGATTCGTAACGCCCAGCATCTTTGCGGAAATGGCGGTTTGGGCGACGTACGTGTCGCATTCTGTGGGCGTCAAGGGGGTCGGGCTGAGCTTTTGGTAGGAGGTCAGGAACGACTCGACTTCCGCGCAGTGAACCCAGGTTAGAAGGTGGGGGTCGGAAGCCGCGTAAGGACGGCCGTCGGGGAGCTCGCCCTTAACGTAGGAATGGAAGCGGCGCACGTGTTCGATCATCTTCTCCACGTCCACCTTGCGTGCGAACGTGGTGGTCACAACGTACTCCGCGGTTCGTTGCAGGCGTCCCCACGGGTCGTCCTGATAACCGGAATGGCCAGCGACTCCAGCCATTGCCAGGGGATGCAGACTTTGTAGCAGGAGGGCGCGGATTCCGCCGATGTACATGGTGGGCGCGCCGTGGACCCTTACGATGGGGTCCGCGTTCGAGAACCACCGCTCCCCGGGTGCACGCCAAATGACATCGGCGCGCTCTTTCCGGTCGGAGCCGGCCACCCTCTTGCGAATGGCCTCGGCGAACTGTTCACGAACTGTAGAAATCAACATGACGCCAGTATTTCAGCCAAGGCGACAAGCCACGACTTTTGGGTGGCTTGCTTGGCGTATCGAGTGCGTCCAAATGCGGTGTTTGGTGTGGCGATTGCATCAGTTGCTTGGCGGTAGCACAAGAGCATTTAGCTTTGCTAGGTCTTGCGGGTGGGAGTCGTAGTATTTCCGGTGGTTGTCGTAAGCACTCCAGGCCAGATCGTTCCGTGTCGATTGTGCTACGTCTTCCCAAGTGGGATCGTCCGGGGATACTCCGTGCAGTTTGAACCGGCGGTGTTGGAGTTCTTCGAGTAGGCACAGGAAAGCCAGTGTGTAGTCAAGCGGCTTACTGAACCGACAGCCGCGAGGGTCATGATACCGCCCACCGGAATCCCGTAGCCAAGCATGACTGCCACCCGGTTGAATTTCCGTGGACCCCTAGGCTTCCAACTCTTCTTCCGCGCCCGACGGCGTTTAGGTTCCTCGTCAGTTGAGGGCGAAA
>DUQT01000017.1 GCA_012837655.1 Actinomyces sp.
GCATGCTTCTGCACCAGCGGCACAGTCTCTAGCGGAATCTCAACACCAAGGTCACCACGAGCAACCATGATGCCGTCAAACGCTTCAACGATCTCTAGGAGGTTCTCGACAGCCTGAGGCTTCTCAATCTTCGCGATTACGGGGCGGTAAACTCCGACCTCTTCCATGATTTCGTGGACATCCTTGATGTCCTTTGCATCGCGAACGAAGGAAAGAGCAATAAAATCGGCACCAACCTTGAGCGCCCAGCGCAGGTCTTCCTTGTCTTTCTCTGAAAGTGCAGGAACTGATACTGCAACACCAGGCAGGTTGATGCCCTTGTTATTTGAGACTTCACCGGGAACTTCGACCCGAGTCTTCACGTCGGTTTCGTCAACTTCAATAACTCGTACGGCAACATTTCCGTCATCAATCAGAAGACGGTCGCCAGGACGGCAGTCACCGGGAAGCTTCTTGAAAGTTGTTGAAACCAGTTCCTTTGTGCCCGGAACGTCACGAGTAGTGATCGTGAAGGTATCGCCAACCTCTAGTTTGTGGGGTCCGTTCTCGAATCGACCAAGGCGAATCTTTGGGCCCTGCAGGTCAACTAGAACTGCGATGGCGCGTCCAGACGCGCGGGCTGCCTTCCTAACGTGACGGATAACCTCTTCATGCTCCTCGATGGAACCGTGGCTTCGGTTAATGCGTGCCACGTCCATGCCGGCGTCGACCAGGGTTTGGATCTGATCGGGGCTATCTGTTGCCGGTCCAATAGTGCATACAATCTTGGCTCTGCGCATGCTTCTACTCTACGTTCTCCTCAGCAATTTCGTGTGCTTCCACGCGTGTCGACGCCCCGCGTTTACCTGCTATTAAGAATCCTACTACTCCAATGACAATCAACAGTAGGGCCGACCATGCGTTCAAACGCATTCCCAGGAAGACTCTGGCTGGATCTATCCGAAGATTTTCAATCCAGAATCGCCCGGTTGCATATAGGGCGACGTACAGGAACAAGACCTGGCCGCCCTTAAACTTAAACTTTTTATCCAACCCAACGAGGACGACAGCCATCGTTAGGTTCCAGATAACTTCATACAGAAAGGTTGGGTGGAAAAGTGTGCCCGACTCGAAACCTCGAGGTAGGTGTGCGTCATCAATCTCTAGCCCCCACGGCAGGGTGGTTGGTTTTCCGAAAAGCTCCTGGTTAAACCAGTTACCGAACCGTCCGATCGCCTGCGCAACCAAAAGTGTGGGAGCCACGGAATCAGCGAACGGCCCCATTCGCTGGCCCGCCCTCTTCAATGCAATATATGCGCCAATGGAACCGCCGATAACGGCGCCCATGATCGCAATGCCGCCTTCCCAGATACGGAAGATTTCAAGCCACTGGCCGTCTGGGCCAAAGTATTTATGCGGCGAGGTGATGACGTGGTACAGGCGAGCTCCAACAATGCCGAACGGGATGGCCCAAAGTGCGACGTCGAAGACGAGTTCTCCGTCGCCCCCGCGAGCTTCGTAACGCTTCCTCGTCAAGATAACGGCGACGACCATAGCGAACGCGATCAAGAGCCCGTAGGCTCGCAACGGGATGGGGCCCAGATACCAAACGCCCTGCGGCGGTGACGGTATCGATGCTGGCAGCACAAACAAGTCCATGACTGCCAGTTTATCTATCTGCAGAACCGATGTCGCTCTGGCTCCGATACAGGCATGTCTCACACGTGTGAATGCGGGGCGCTTCGCGTGGGTTACGGGACGTGCCATAAGCCTGATTGATTCGCGTGCCGTCGTGACGGGCGCTTCGCGTGGATTGCGGGACGTGCGACGGGTGTTTGCGCGTGTCTCGTAGCTACCCGCCATCAGGAATGCTTCGCACGTTTTGTCGTCGGTGCGCCCAAACGCGTTACCTGCTAATCCTGGTGGTACAGCTCGAACTGGCGTTCAACGACGCCTCGCTTAATGCGTTGTTTTCTGTCTGACAGCAACGCGGGGTGCTGTGCTGCAGAAACCATATCCGCCACGCAAGTTTGCGGGTCTTCCGCAGTGACCAGTGATTGTCCTACGAGGACGGAGTCGGCTCCCGCCTGCGCATATTTGAACACGTCGTGCGGGCCGCGAACACCAGATTCTGCGACGGCAACAACGTCAGCTGGGATCACGTCGATGACCTGTTCAAAGTTAGATCGATCCACTTCGAGCGTATGCAGGTTGCGGGCATTCACACCGATTGCTTCAGCACCCGCGTCTAGAGCCCTCACAACTTCCAAACGGGACTGCACCTCGACCAGCGCTGACATGCCGAGCGATTCGATGCGCTCAATAAAACTCTTGAGTTGCTCTTGGTCGAGGATGGTCGCAAAAAGTAGAACCATGTCAGCGCCGTGAGCGCGAGCCTCGTGGATTTGATAGGGCGAAATCACGAAGTCCTTCGACAGAATCGGAACCTTGACCGCCTGTCGCACCGACCTGAGGTCTTCAAAACTGCCACCAAAATGTTGGGCGTTCGTGGTGCAAGAGACCATCGCAGCCCCGCCCTCTTCATATTTTCTGGCAAGGTCGGCAGGATCTGGGATTAGGGCTAAGAGGCCTACGTCTGGTGATTTCCGCTTGATTTCCGCCATGACGGTGACAGCTCCAGGGCCGCGGAGGGCGGCCATTGCATTTCTAGGCGCTGGTGCACGCTTGGCTAGATCTTTGATTTCAGCCAGGCTGACCTGCTGTTCGCGAATTTGAAGGCGCGCTTGCACGTCTCTCACGATTGATTCCAGAACGCTCATGGTCCCTCCTTCCTCACCGTCGAGTTTATGCAGATAGTGGTTGCAATCACCAAATCGCCCACGCTGTGAACCAAGTTGATTCTCAGCGCAATTTATTTCATGGGCGTTCGCCTACAACTGCGGGAAGGACTCCCCCGGCCTCAAAACAGGACCTGGTGCCGGTGTGGCAAGCTGCGCCGACCTGGTCAACTTCGACAAGCAGGGCGTCACCGTCACAGTCAATGCTGACCTTCTTCACGAACTGCAGGTGACCGGAGGTATCACCCTTGCGCCAATACTCCTGGCGAGAACGCGACCAGAATGTAACTCTTCCTGTAGTGAGGGTGCGGTGCAGGGCCTCGTCGTTCATCCAGCCGACCATTAGGACTTCCCGAGAGTCGAACTGCTGGATGACGGCGACAAACAAACCCTGACTATCGCGCTTTAACAGCTTCTTAATGTTTGGATCCAGATTGGATTCCAATGGTGCTGCCATAAAACGATCAGCTACTTCTCTTCCACTTCAAAACCGGCGTCTGCCAGTGCCTTCTTAACATCGCTGATGCGCACCGTTCCAAAGTGGAACACCGACGCCGCCAAAATGGCGTCCGCGCCTGCCTGGGCGGCTTCCACGAAGTGTTCAACAGTGCCCGCGCCGCCCGAAGCGATGAGGGGAACCGAGACGGCCTCGCGAACCGCGTTCAACAGTTCCATGTCGAAACCAGTTTGGACACCATCAGCGTCCATCGAGTTCAACAAGATTTCTCCGACGCCACGCAGTTCTGCGTCACGTGCCCAACCGATGGCGTCGATGCCGGTGGATCGAGTGCCTCCGTGGGTCGTTACCTCAAAGCCGGAAGGCGTGGTGACTCCGTTTTGGACGCGACGAGCATCAATGGAAAGTACCAGCACCTGGCTTCCGAATCGATCAGCGACTTCGTTAATCAGATCAGGGCGATCGATCGCGGCAGTGTTAACCGAAACCTTGCTCGCTCCAACATTGAGCAGGCGTTCAACGTCCTCGAGGTTCCTAACTCCCCCGCCAACGGTGAGTGGAATCGAAACTTCCTTCGCGGTTTTTTGCACCACGTCCATGGTCGTTCCACGGCCTTCTTTCGAGGCGGAAATATCCAGGAAGGTGAGCTCGTCTGCCCCGGCTGAGCTGTAGGCTGCCGCAAGTTCTACGGGATCCCCAGCATCTTTTAGATTAGTGAAATTTACGCCCTTCACGACGCGGCCATCGGCCACATCGAGACACGGGATAATGCGGATTGCAGCGCTCATAAAGCGGTCTCCTCGTTATACGCAACTGACGGTGTGAGTGTACCGCCTTCAGGCTCCGTCGCGATAATGTCAACCACCATTGTTAAGGTGGCGTCGCCGGATGCCTGTTCAGGCGGAATGGTGATTGCAACGCGCGTGCCAACGCGTTGATCCAGCAGTGCCACGCGCACGCCCGGCATTGCAGACTTCATGTTTAGCACTTGAGGCACACCCGTCCACCACGTGGATTCGTGGACGACCGAGTCTCCCCAGGATGCGGTGACGTATTGCACTAGAACATTGTCCTCCGATTGGACCTGTTGACCGTCTCCACGGACCAAAGTTTGGACAGTCAGAGTCGACGGCGGATCTCCGTCCTCATGCGCGATGTTAGGTCCCGTCTCCGTCATGGTCACCTTTAGCGGACCACCGGGATCTTCAACGGCCTCGCCTGAAGCGGCGGAGTGCATGATGTCAACGACGTTTAACTCGGTCTTTCTATCAGTTCCTGACGACACCGGCCGCACAAACAGAACCCGCGAACCCTCCGTCTTTCCGATAACGCCGTCCAACAGCGTGGGGTCAAAGGTCTCGCTGTTCGCACTCCCCACCTGCACGCGTCCGCGTCCTTCCGCGGAAAGTAGCTGTCCCGTCTCGCCGTCGAACGAAGTGATAGACACAATCAGCGGCGAATCCGCGGTGATCTCGCGACCGTTTCCGGTTTCCAGTTCAATCATTTTCGAGGACGCTACTGACACCGGCCCTGACAAGGACAGCGTCGGAATCCGGCCCACACTACCCGACACATGGATGCGGTCAACCCATGATTCTTCAGTGGTGGTCTCAGCCCCGTCCTCGCGGTTGTAAACGACGATTATCACGGTGGCTACAACTACCACGATGAAAATAACGGCGAGCATTTCGCGCCAGAATCGCAGGATGCGCCGGCTCAAAGTGTTGCGTCGGGCGGTGCGCGATGGCAGTGAGTA
>DUQT01000204.1 GCA_012837655.1 Actinomyces sp.
ACGCGGCAACTCCGCAGCCAACGTAGTTCACGTCCGACATTTCGAGTGTGCCCTGAATCGTTCCATCTTCCCCAAACGCGCCGTGCAGAAGCGGAAATACGACATCAACTTCGCCCAGTTCACGCGCATCAATCGCGTCACCGGTTACCGCGCGTTGTTTTTCCACGAGGACGTTACTTCCAGCCCACATGGATACGGACGACTCACCGGCTTCGATGACTGCTCCGCGACCATCGACCATTTCAAACAGTTCAGGTTTTGCCGGGACGCGCACCCACTCACCCTTTTGTGTCACACCAATCGCGATGACTTCATATCGGTCGCGATCTATTGCAGCCATAACGCTGGCCGCAGTTGCACAAGATACTTGGTGTTCGCCACTGCGCCCTCCGAAAATGAGGGCGACGCGAGGTTTCTGAGCGGTTGCACTTTCAGTCATGCTTCGACTCTACTTCATCTCACAGACACGTATTTCAAGACGTGCCACAGTAGTCATATTCTGCTCTACACGAGGTGGATGCGCCAACCGTCGCGTTTGCGTGGGCGGTCAAGGAGCGCACGACTCATTTCGAACAGGTCCGCACCGTCGTTGATGACTGCGGAGACGGCCTCGGAGATCGGCATGTCTACCCCGAGTTTGCGGGCCTGGCGAACTAGCGGCCGGGCAGTTGCGGCGCCCTCAACAACGCCAACGGAGAGTGCCTTCGCTTCTTCCTTGCTCATTCCCTGGCCCATGCGGTAGCCAAAGGAGAAGTTTCTTGAAAGCTTCGACGAACACGTTGCGATCAGGTCACCCATTCCCGCGAGCCCCGCAAACGTGTCGGGATGCGCACCAAGTGCGATGCCGAACCGGGTCATCTCAGCTAGCCCGCGGGTAATCAAGGTGGTCCTGGTGTTTGAACCCCACCCCATGCCTTCAGCGGCGCCAACGGCAACCGCAATCACATTCTTAGTTGCTCCCGCAACCTCGACGCCAACCAGATCCGTAGATACGTAGGGGCGGAAGTACGAGTTGTGGCAGGCCTCAGCGATCTCAGACGCCAGGTCCTCGCTCGAAGACGCGATAACCGTGGCAGTGGGATGCTTCTCGATGATCTCCCGGGACAGGTTCGGCCCCGACAGTGCTGCGACTCGGTACAGTTCCACAGTAGCGGCCTCGGAAATAATGTCCGTGACGAGTTTTAGACTGTTTCTTTCAAGGCCCTTCGACAGCGAAAGGATTGGTGTTTCGGGTGAAATTAGGTCCTGGAATGGCTCCAGGGTTTCACGAATAACCTGCGTCGGAAGGACGACGACTAACAGGTCAACGTCTGTCGCTACCTCGGATCTTTCGGTGGTCGCGGTAATCTTGGGTGACAGCCGAATACCCGGCAGATAACGCTGGTTTGATCCGGACTGGATTTGCGCAACGGTTTCCTCATTGCGTCCCCACATGATTACTTCACGGCCCGCATCCGCGAGAACCTGCGCAAACGTGGTTCCCCACGCACCAGTACCGATAATTCCAACCCGCTGTATAGACATGTTTTGACTTTACCGCACGCCACGACAACGCACGTTTGTAACACGGCTTCCGGTAGGGTTTGAGAGAACGTTCACGAACTTGGAGATAGACATGCGCGCTCGCCGACTCCTCTACCCCGGCATTGCCCTGAGCCTAGTAGCGACCCTTTCGCTGGCGGGGTGCAGTGGACAGTCCTCGCAACCGCAGGAAGAGCCAACCACCACAATCTCGTTAATTGAACCTTCCGAATCGTCGACGGAATCGTCCGAAATGCCCGAGGGCGAGGCCGGGGAAAACTCCAACTATGCGGACGCTGAACAGGGTGAGCCGTCTTTAGACATCCCGTGGCAGACCGAGGCGTCAGAATCACCAGAGGACCAGCAGACGTCACTGCTTGCCCACGATTTCCGGGTTGGCCTGCATGACGATTACTACCGCGTCGTCGTTGAGTTTGTTGGTGAAGGCACACCCGGTTGGAGCATCAACTGGGTGGAGGAATCAACGGAAATTGGGCGCGGCGAACCACTCCCAATCCCGCAGGGCAACGTTTTGGACATCATGATTAACGGCGCATCGTGGCCCGTCGTTAAGGGAGCGCCGGAATACTACTACAACGGGCCCGCCGACAAACGACTGGATGACGATGTCGTCGCCTGGTTCGATGGCGCGTTTGAATCCCAAACCCACGTTGCAGTGTCTTCCGACAAGGTGCGCGAATACAGGGTCTTCACCCTCGAGTCACCGAAGAGACTCGTGGTCGACCTCAAGCGCTAGTTAAGGCTCCGGGTAGGCCTCTAGTTTCGGATCCCACCTGGTTTCGGGAGCTTTCTCGCCGCGGATGTCCTCAATCATGCTGGTGATGGTTTGCTCCATGCGGCGAGTTGCTTCTCTAACAGCGTCCCAATCGTCCTCGTCCTGATTTAGGTCAGATAGGTCGATCGGCGGTCCTGCGGTTACCCACGTGTCGCGGCGACGAAGTGGGAGGGAGTTCCTCCAGCGGTCCATGATCTTATCCACGCCCCAGTGCGCTACTGGGATTACGGGGATTCCAGTAGCAAGCGCAAGGCGGGCAGCACCGGTCTTGAACTTCATCGGCCACTTATCGGGATCACGGGTGAGCGTGCCCTCCGGGAAGATCGCGATTGATTCCCCTTCAGCAAGGGCCTTCTTGGCGTACTTCAAAGCGTCCGTTGCATGGCTCGAGTTACGCACGACCGGCACCATCTTTGCTCGGGTCAGAATGTGCTTGAGCACAGGCACTCTGAACAGGCTGTCCTTCGCCAAGACTCGCACGGCAGTTCCGCGGTCAACAACGAAGTGTGCGACCACGATGACGTCGTACTCGCTCACATGGTTCATGATCAGGATGTACGGCTTGTCGACCGGAATGTTTTCCCGCCCCTTCCAGTGTGGACGGGTGGTTAGTTTCGCTAGTGGTCGCAAAACTTCAACGGCGACCTTATAAATGCCCTTGGGAGGATTAGTCACGGCTCTAGTCTAAACTCTCTTGGTCTCTAAACAGGCTTGGGTTCGTGATGCGAACGCAGTTTCAGATTTGTGATGCACACGCAGTCTTAGATTTGTAATGCGCACGCAGTTTCACGCTCATGATGCTAGCGGTCCTAGACTCGTTCGACGTTTGCACCGAGTCGGCCGAGCTTCGTCAAGAAGTGCTCGTATCCGCGAGCGATCACATCAATACCGTGAACAGTGGATTCGCCTTCAGCTGCCAGTGCGGCGATCAGGTAGGAGAATCCGCCGCGCAGGTCCGGCACCCAAATTTCTGCTCCGTGAAGCGGAGTGGGGCCAGAAATGACTGCCGAGTGGTAGAAATTTCGCTGTCCAAAACGGCACGGTGTCCCACCAAGACACTCGCGGTAAATCTGGATTTGGGAACCCATCTGGTTCAAAGCCCGAGTGAATCCAAGACGGTTCTCATACACCGTCTCATGAACAATCGAAAGCCCCTTCGCCTGCGTCAAAGCTACAACAAGCGGCTGCTGCCAGTCCGTCATAAAGCCCGGATGCACGTTCGTTTCCAACACGATGGACTGCAGGTCGCCACCGGGGTGGAAGAAGCGGATGCCGTTGTCGTCGATCTCGAACTGTCCACCAACCTTGCGGAAAGTGTTCAAGAAGGTCGTCATGTCAGGCTGGTGCGCACCACGAACGTAAATGTCACCGTGGGTTGCCAGTGCTGCTGAAGCCCACGAAGCGGCCTCAATACGGTCAGGTAGAGCTGTATGAGTGAATCCCTTCAGCTCCTTAACGCCCTCAATACGAATGGTCCTATCCGTATCTACCGACAGGTTTGCGCCCATTTTTTGGAGGACGTTGATGAGGTCCATGATTTCGGGTTCGATTGCGGCACCGGTTAGTTCAGTAATGCCCTCTGCCATCACGGCGGTTAGGAGCGTCTGTTCGGTAGCGCCAACCGAGGGGAACGGCAGATTGATCTTGGTTCCATGCAAGCCGTTCGGGGCGGTGATGTGGATACCGCTGTCCTGCTTATCAACCTGTGCACCAAATGCGCGTAGCGCGTCCAGGTGCATATCAATTGGGCGATCGCCGATCCGGCAACCACCCAGGTCGGGGATAAAGGCCTCCCCCAGGCGGTGGAGTAGCGGGCCACAGAAAAGAATTGGAATGCGGGATGATCCCGCGAGCGCCTGCACTTCAGCTACGTGAGCTGTCTCCACGTTTGAGGGGTCAAGATCCAGGACCCCAGCGCCGTGGTCAAAGTTAATTTGGACGCCGTGTAGACCCAGCAGCTCCGATACCAAATCCACATCGCGAATCAGCGGGACGTTGCGAAGCTTGGACGGGGTCGTGCCTAAAAGGCTGGCGACCATGGCCTTTGGAACAAAGTTCTTTGCACCCCGCACGGTGATGTCACCCTCAAGTGGTTTACCGCCGTGTACACGCAAAATGGAGTCCATGGTTGCCTTTCAATCAGAAATTATAGGGCAGGGAAGATCAGCGATCTTCCCTGCCCCTACTCTATCCCTTTGCCTGTCAGTGAGCGCGCCTCAAAATAAGCTTTTAGCGAGATTCACGCCCAACTACTTGAATTCGCGTGCTGAAATCACAGGCTGCGGTGGAAGCTGCTTTGCAGGCAGTGTCTTCGGCTTCCAGGCGGGCCTATTTTCCTCGAATTCTTCGATTGCGTCTGCGTCACGAAGGGTTAGGGAAATGTCGTCGAGTCCCTCCAGAATCCGCCAGCGCGTGTAGTCGTCAATCTCGAAGGTGGTCTGGAACGAGCCGCATACAACTGACCTGTCCTCCAGGTTCACGGTCAGTTCCGTACCGGGTTCCTCTTCCAGAATCTTCCACAGGGTCTGAGCATCGTCCTCGGAAATAACGCCTGCGACCAAGCCCTGCTTGCCCGCGTTTCCACGGAAAATATCGGCGAACTTTGGTGACAGGACGACGCGGAAGCCGTAGTCGTGAAGCGCCCAGACGGCGTGTTCGCGCGAGGACCCGGTGCCGAAGTCGGAGCCGGCAACCAGGATCGACCCGTTTCGGTAGGCGTCTTGGTTTAGGACGAAGTTGGGGTCCTTTCGCCACGAGGCGAAGAGGGCGTCGTCAAATCCGGTGCGCGTGATGCGCTTCAGGTAGACGGCGGGAATGATTTGGTCGGTGTCGACGTTCGAGCGGCGCAGGGGCACACCGACGCCAGTGTGTGAGGTGAATTTTTCCATCGGTTTCTCCTTTGCTACTCGTTAGTCCAAATCGGCCGGGCTGGACAGGCGGCCGGTAATCGCAGTCGCGGCGGCAACTAGCGGCGACACCAGGTGGGTTCGTCCGCCCTTGCCTTGGCGGCCTTCAAAGTTTCGGTTGGAAGTGGATGCACACCGCTCCCCCGGCGAAAGTTGGTCAGGATTCATTCCTAGGCACATGGAGCAGCCCGCGTTGCGCCACTCGGCGCCGAAATCGAGGAAAATCTTGTCGAGCCCCTCTTCCTCCGCCTGAATCTTCACCCGCGACGAACCGGGAACAACCAGCATTCGAACGCCGTCAGCAAGCTTCTTACCCTTAATAACTGATGCCGCCGCACGCAGGTCTTCAATCCGCCCGTTCGTGCAAGATCCTAGGAACACTGCGTCAACAGCGATGTCGCGCATCGGCGTTCCGGGTTTTAGATCCATATATTCGAGGGCGGATTCGGCTGCCTGTTTGGCTGCATCGTCGGTGAAATCTTCTGGGTTCGGTACTGAACCAGACAGTGGAAGTCCCTGGCCGGGGTTGGTGCCCCAGGTGACAAACGGTTCAATGTCTTCTGCATTCAGGATGACTTCGGCGTCAAACTCAGCGTCTTCATCGGTTGTCAAAGACTTCCAGTACTCGACTGCCTTATCCCAGTCCTCGCCCTCAGGGGCGTGGGGGCGGCCCTTGATGTAGTCAAACGTCGTTTGATCGGGAGCAACCATGCCCGCGCGAGCACCGGCCTCGATCGACATGTTACAAATCGTCATGCGACCTTCCATGGAAAGTTCGCGGATTGCCTGCCCGCGGTATTCCAGGATGTAGCCCTGACCGCCGCCGGTACCGATCTTCGCGATGACTGCCAGGATGATGTCTTTTGCGGTGGAGCCCTCGGGAAGGGAACCGTTCACCGTGATCGCCATTGTTTTGAATGGCTTCAGTGGAAGCGTCTGGGTTGCAAGTACGTGCTCAACTTCAGATGTGCCGATTCCAAAGGCGATTGCGCCGAAAGCGCCGTGCGTTGAAGTGTGGCTGTCTCCGCAAACAACTGTCATACCCGGCTGCGTCAGTCCCAGCTGAGGGCCGACTACGTGGACGATGCCCTGCTCGGAATCGCCCAGTGGATGCAGGCGCACACCAAATTCTTCAGTATTTGTACGAAGAGTGTTTATCTGCGTCCTCGAAGTTAGATCCACGATAGGAAGGTCGATGTTCACGGTCGGAACGTTGTGATCTTCGACTGCGATGGTGAGGTCGGGGCGGCGAACCTTGCGCCCGGCAAGCCGCAGGCCCTCGAAAGCCTGGGGGCTGGTTACCTCATGAACCAAGTGCAGGTCAATATATAGGAGGTCCGGAGAACCTGCTTCTCCTGCTTTAACAATGTGGTCGGACCAAACTTTTTCTGCCATGGTCTTGCCCATCGCATTCTCCTTTCCTGCAATTTTGTGGGCGACGTCCCAAAAACAATGGGACATTGCTTACAGACAACCCGGTTTTTCAATGTTGCGACTTGCCATCTCATCGATTGAGATGGCAATATCATGACATGGACGAGAAAAAAGCCACTAGTGGCGTAGGTGTATTAGACAAAGCATCCCTAGTGCTGTCCGCTCTTGAAGCTGGACCAGCGACCTTGGCGCAGTTGGTCGCGACCACACATCTGGCTCGCCCCACCGCGCATCGCCTTGCAGTTGCGCTTGAGTTCCACCGTTTCGTGGCGCGCGACATGCAGGGCCGTTTTATTTTGGGCCCTCGACTTTCCGAGCTAGCTTCCGCTGCCGGCGAAGATCGCCTACTCGCATCAGCTACCCCCGTCTTGGTGGCCTTGCGCGATCACACGAAGGAATCCACCCAGCTGTACCGCCGGCAGGGCGATCAGCGCATTTGCGTTGCCGCTGCTGAACGGCAGATGGGCCTGCGAGATTCCATTCCCGTTGGCGCAACACTTTCCATGAAGGCCGGCTCTGCCGCCCAGGTCCTGCTTGCCTGGGAAGAGCCCGACCGCCTACACCGCGGCCTGTACGGGGCGTCCTTCAACGCAACCATGTTGTCCGCGGTTCGCCGTCGCGGTTGGGCGCAGTCCGTTTCTGAACGCGAAATCGGCGTGGCCTCTGTTTCCGCTCCGGTTCGCGGACCGGGAGGAAAAGTCCTGGCCGCCGTTTCAATCTCCGGTCCGGTCGAGCGCATGGGTCGCCAACCCGGCCGCCAGCACGGCCCGTCCGTCGTTGCGGCAGCTAACCGGCTGTCTGAGTTCCTGCGTCGCGCAGAAGAAATGGGCCTGTAGTCCACAAACTCCGCCAGGAGGCACCTTTGCGCATCGCGCTCGTATCCGATCCGTATCCTCCCCGCGTTGGCGGTATAGAAACCCAGGTCCGCAACCTGGGGCAGGCTCTTAGCCGAGCCGGCCATGACGTCACCGTCATTACCGCAACTCCCTCCGGAGATCAACGCGGCGACCACACGGAGTGGGACGGCCCCGTCCTCGTGCGCAGACTAACCGCGCGAATCCCGTTTGACCTGCCTGTCAATCCGCATGCGGCACCCGTTTTGCGCCGCGATCTTCCCGATTTTGACGTCGTCCATATTCATTCGGGAATCGTGTCGCCGTTTGCGCGCCTTGCGATTGACGCGTGCGTTGACCGCGGAATTCCGGCCATTGTTACGTGGCATTCCCACCTGATCGACGCGACCTGGTGGTACGGATTCGCCAACCCAATGCGCAAGTGGGTCCAAGCAGGCATCACCTTGACCGCCGTGTCGTCCGCGGCGGCGCGCGCAGTTGAAGAATCAGCCCGCAGAAGCGTTCACGTCGGCGTCCTACCAAACCTCATCGAAGACGAACCGTGGAACACCAGCCGCAAACGCGCCCTTTCCAATTTCATTTCCGAGGGCGGGGCTGGGCTCAACGGATCATCCCAACGCAGCACTAACGCTGAATTTGCGGACGGATCGACCAGCGAGGGAGGGGCTGACACCCGTCCACTTCGGGTTGTTACTGCGACGAGGTTAGCTCCTCGCAAGAGGGTCGTCCCACTAGCAAAACTGAGTTCGAAGGCTTCCGCCTGTGGAGCGAACCTGCAGGTTTCTGTTTTCGGGGATGGCCCCGAGCGGGGGCGGCTTGAAATGCTCATTCGCGCAGGCGCTCCTTTGGCTTTGAAGGGGAAGGTGAAGCCAGATGTCTTGGCGGATGCGTACGCTTCGGCGGACGTGTTTGTTTCCCCAGTCGTTAAGGAAGCGTTCGGAATAGCGGCTCTGGAAGCCCGAGCATGCGGCTTACCCGTGATTTACCGCAGCGGATCTGGCGTAGAAGAGTTCATCACCCACGGATTCGACGGGCTTCAAGTCGGAAGCGACGATGAGATGGCCGCGGCACTTGCAATGCTTAGCCAGCATCCCGAAAGGCTAAGCGCTCTGCGAAGCAACGCCCTCGAAAATCGAATCACGCACACGTGGTCGCTGGGGCTGGACACGTATCTGGATCTGTACCAACGTTCGCGAAACTAGGCGTCAAGGTAGCCGATCGACAACCAGACACCAAGGTTGCCGGTGAACAACGAGACGCCCAAGTAACAGGTGGGCACCTAGAGCGGGCAACAGAAAACAAAAAGCACCTGATTTCTCAGGTGCGCTTTCTTTTGTGGAGTTGTACCCCCAACCGGATTTGAACCGGTGTCGCCGCCGTGAGAGGGCGGTGTCCTAGGCCGCTAGACGATGGGGGCTAGGATGCGAAATATCGCGAAAGAAACTCAGGCAAGTCCACGCTTGCCAATGTGTTTCGCTGGGGTACCAGGACTCGAACCTAGACTAAATGAACCAGAATCACTCGTGCTGCCAATTACACCATACCCCAAGGTACGGGAGCCTCCGCCGGTCGAATTCACCGATAAATCAGTGGAACTTCCTGGCCGAAGCACCGATGAAAAACTTTACCTGACAGGTGGCCCCGTTTCAAAATTATTCGCGCGTGGTTTACTTCACGTCAACGATTTTGACCCTTAGGAAACTTGCTCCAGCACGTTGTGTTCTGGAGTTTGTTCCCCATGCAAACGGGAAAGACGCGGCAGATTACTGCGCGATCTTTTCCTTTAGGTTACGCAGGCGCTTGAGGGTCTCCTCGCGGCCCAGGATCTCCATTGACTCAAACAGTGGTGGGGAAACCTGACGGCCGGAAATGGCCGTGCGTAGAGGCCCAAACGCAAGCCGAGGCTTGATCTCCATTTCCTCAACGATCCGACCACGCAGAGCCTCTTCCAGGGCTTCTGTGGTGAAGCTATCGAGACCTTCGATCACCTCAATGCCGGCGTCAAGAACCTCAGGAGCGTTCTCTTTGAGACGACCGACTGCCTTCTCTTCAAACTCGAGGTCTTCCGTTTCAACGAAGAACGGGCCAAGCATGTTACCGGCTTCACCGAGCAGGCGGATTCGCGTCTGGATCAGCGGGGCGCCGGCCTCGATGATTTCCTTTTCACGATCATTCAGGTCGTCGAACTTCTCAGCGGAGACGTAACTATCCCTGTGCAGGAACGGGACAATGCGCTGTTTAAAGTCTGCGGGATCGAGCATGCGGATGTGGTCGGCGTTGATTGCCGTGGCCTTTTTGATGTCGAAACGTGCCGGGTTCGGGTTGACGTCGTGAATGTCGAACGCCTTGATCATTTCTTCCGCGGTAAAAATATCCTCGTCGGGGCTGATCGCCCAGCCCAGCAGGGCCAGGTAGTTCAGCAGACCCTCTGGGATCATGCCGTGTTCGCGGTGCAGTAGCAGGTTCGATTCGGGATCACGCTTGGACAGCTTCTTGTTGCCCTCCCCCATGACGTAGGGCAGGTGACCAAACTCGGGCATCTGCTGAGCGATGCCTAGCTCTACCAGGGCCCTCCACAGGACGATCTGGCGCGGAGTTGAGGACAGTAGGTCCTCGCCACGCAAGACGTGCGTGATGTCCATGAGGGCGTCATCAACCGGGTTCACGAGCGTGTACAGCGGGTCCCCGTTTCCACGCACAATCACGTAGTCCGGAATCGAGCCGGCCTTAAACGTGATTTCTCCGCGAATAAGGTCAGTGAAAGTAATGTCTTCATCCGGCATCTTCATGCGCAGGACCGGCTTGCGGCCCTCCTCGCGGAAAGCAGCCTTCTGCTCCTCCGTAAGGTTACGGTCGTAGCCGTCATAACCCAGCTTCGGGTCACGGCCAGCGGCGCGGTGGCGTTCCTCGATTTCCTCCGGGGTTGAGAAAGACTCGTACGCGTAACCTGCCTCCAGGAGCTTGCGAGCCACGTCCTCGTAAATATCCATGCGCTGGGACTGGCGGTACGGTTCATGCGGGCCGCCCTTTAGGACGCCCTCATCCCAATCCAAGCCAAGCCACTGCAGGGAATCGATGATTTGATCGAAGGATTCCTCGGAGTCGCGACGCGCATCGGTGTCTTCAATGCGGAAAACGAAAGTTCCCCCAACGTGACGTGCCCACGCCCAGTTAAACAGGCATGTGCGCACCATTCCTACGTGAGGAGTGCCAGTTGGAGATGGGCAAAAACGAACGCGGACCTTGCCGCCATTAACTGTATCCATGATGTTCCCGATTCTACCCCACTGCTCGGACACCGCTAGATTCGGCAACCACAGCATCACAACTGACGTGCCGGCAAAGCCCGCGGGGTTTAAGGTGGAGTCGTTACCGAAAGGAGCTCACCTTGTCACAGTTCGACGGATCCTCAGAGGAAACGATGCGGTCACGCCGCCTACTCAAGTGGGAGGACGAGGCCGCCTCTGGCCACTGGGTCGCGGAGATGGATTTCGGCACTGCTCCCGCAATCGAAGAAGCGCTTCACAAGGCCTTGAGCGACGGTTTTCTGGGCTACATGCCGCGCTGGTTGGATGAACGCACGCGCGTCGCGACCGCGAGCATGGTGCAGCGCCGTTTCGGTTGGAAAATCGAGCCTGACACCGTGCAACTAGCGTCCTCAGTTCTTGACGGACTGCGCGCGATGTTGGGACATATGTTGAAGCCCGGCTCCACGGTCATCGTCCCAACGCCCGCATACATGCCGTTCCTTTTCCTGCCGAGCATGTACGGTCACAAAGTCGTGCAAGTCCCGTCATTGATTGACGAGGACGGAGTTTGGCGCCTCGACTACGAGGGCATCGAGGCCGCAGCGGCTGACGCCGACCTATTTGTGCTGTGTAACCCGTGGAACCCGACGGGTCGAGTGCTGACTGAACATGAGCTGCGCCGCGTGGGCGACATTGCGGTTCGTCACGACCTGCTGGTGTTTAACGATGAAATTCACGCTCCCCTGGCAGACCCGTCTGCGCATACCCCTTACGTGAGCTTGGATCCGGAATTTGCAAACCACACAGTTACAGCGATTGCTGCTTCCAAGGGGTTTAACTTGGCGGGGTTGCACTGCGCGCAGATGATCACGACCGGTGAGATGACCAAGCGTTTTGAACCAGTTTCACGGTGGTTGAATCACGCCGCCCCGCTGGGCGCGCTAGGCGCTTCGGTAGCGTTCGAGTCGGGCGATGAATGGCTCGCCGACTTAAATGAATACCTGCGCGGCAATGTAGACCTGATCGACTCTCTGCTGGCGGATTCCGCTTTGAACTGGAGCAAACCTGAAGGTACCTACCTTGGTTGGATCGACGCCGCCGCACTTGGAGTCGAAGATCCAGCCGAGGAGTTCCTCAAGAAGGCAGACGTGCGCATGAATGCCGGCGCGACCCTTGGTAAGGGCTATGAAAAGTTTGTTCGCTTCAACTTCGCGTCTTCGCGAGACGTCGTGCAACGCTCAATCGAGCGCATGATCAACCTAGCGGGATAGGTGGAACTCAACGCGGCGCTCTAGCGCGCGAAACTTGGACTTGACTTCGGTTGCGCCGACGACTCCGGCGCGGGGCTGGTTGTACCGAGTGCTCAGGACGCGTCGCTGGTTGTACCGAGGGCTAAGGACGCGCCGATAGTTGCGGCTACGGATCCGGCGCGGGGCTGGTTGGGTCCTTCCGCGTTCTAGCTACGTCGTTTCGTGCGGTTGGTTGCGGGCGCGGTCCAGGGATCGTCCGGCCACGGATGCTTCGGGTAGCGACCGCGCATTTCCGCGCGCACATCCTGGTAGCTCTCGTTGAAGAAGTTTTCCAGGTCAGCAGTGATTGCAAGCGGACGGCCAGCGGGCGAAAGTAACTCAAACGTGAGCGGTTCTCCAAGCACATCCGGGACTTTTCTGAAGCCGAAACACTCCTGCAGTTTCACCCTGACTGTGGGGCCTCGTTCGGGGTCGAACACGACGCGCACACGATTACCCGATGGCAGTTCAATCGAATCCGGAATCAGCGAATCCAACTGTGCCACTTTGTCCCACCCAATTATCGTCTTGAGGCCGGTCGTAACATCAACCTCGGACAGCGTTGCGCCCTTGAGTAGCTTCTGCCAGTCGCCACCAATGAGTTCGTCAATGTGGTCAGCAAGTTCGTCGTTGCTAAGTTCTGGCCAGGATTCATCACGACTGGAAATGTAACGCGCCTTGCGGACGAGCTCCTCCGCATTCCGACTGAGCCTGAACAGTCCCAATCCCCTATCGCGCACGGCCTGCGCAAGAACGACGCGCGCCTGTTCCATCGGAACCTGCACCTGTTTTGACTTCAGCGGAATCGCTCCCAGTTGTTTTCGCACCGATGCGCGCAAGCGTCCGTTTTGAATGACGACGTTTGGAACGCTCGTGATCATGGCCGCGCCAATCCATTCAGCCCACTCGGGGTTAACGGGCGCGCCGGCGCGAACGTGCGTGATGCCTCCAATGGTTTGAATTTCAGAGGCCGCAATCCACGGGTCAGAAGACAGCGGCGAAGATGCTTCCACTGTCAGGCCGGATCCCTGCGCGGACAGGAACTGGATGAAACGGTCATTGTTTTGCCTTGACCGCCGCTTCGCTATTCGCCCAGGGAACGCCAATCCAATCGTCACTCCGGGCAGGTCCGCCCGAGCCACCTTCTTGCCGGGTGCTTCAAAGGTCGGGGCGTACTCGTCCATGAACCGCTGCGCGATACCGGCGAATCGGGCGACCTCTCGTTTTGGGGCACGCTGCAGCGCCCTCGTAATATCGGCACCTGCGATGCGTTCATCCCCCGAAACGACCGCGACGATCTTGGCGACTTCTTGGACATTGTCGCTCCAGGACGATGCCAGCAGGAGCGCGTGAGCCATCCGCGGATCCGCGGGAACGCGCGCCAGGACCTTGCCACCATCGGTGATTTCCGCGATTCGTTCGCCAGAATCCGCACCAGCCGAGTCCAGCACGGCCAGCGCACCCAAGTTCGCGAGCGTATCTTCCGCGCGCCCTAAGGCCGCCGCGGGAAAATCGGTCGGAAGGCGAAGCTCTGCCGGCGCGCTCCACGCGTGTGCCAACAGGGCCGCCTCCGTCAAATCTGCGGAGTCCATCTCCGGTGCCGCAAACCTCATCATCCGCGCAAAATCCGTCTGCGAATAGCACCGATACACCGTACCCGGCCCAGTTCGATGCGCACGTCCCGCCCGCTGCACCGCGGAAGACCGCGACTCGCGCACAGTCACCAGCTCGGTCGCCTCACGACTCACGTCAAAACGCGGCGCCCGCGACAACCCGGAATCGACCACGCAGTTAACGCCCGGAACCGTCAGCGACGTCTCCGCGATGTCGGTCGCCACGATCACGCGCTCCTCACGAGTGTCCAAAGCCTCATCTTGCTGCGCAGACGCCAACCCGCCATGCAAGGGATACGCCGGAATACCCGCCGCCCGCACGTTGCTGGCAACAGTCTCCACGTCTCGAATCGACGGCGCGAATACCAGCGTCGAACCGTGTGCATGAAAGGCAACTTTTGCAGTTGTGGACTAATGATTTATGAGGGCGCTGCTCGCACCTCGTTGGTCCAGGGCTGGCCCTGAAATCGGTGACCACACTACATCTAGTGGGTACGGTTTTCCCTCCGCGACTATGGTATCTGTGGGTGCAGAGCTCGACAGGAGCTTGTGGAAACGCTCATTGTCAGCTGTTGCTGACATGACTGCAAGCTGTAGATCATCACGCAAATCCGCGATATCTAAGGCAAAAGCTAGTGCGAGGTCCGAATCTAGGTGACGTTCGTGGACCTCATCGAGGATTAGTGCATCAACACCCGCTAGGTCGGGATCGCCAAGGAGCCTGCGCAGTAGAGTTCCCGTCGTGGTGAACTCAATGCGGGTTTCGCTACTGATGGTGCGGTCCCCGCGCATGGTCCAGCCAATGCGCGCACCAGGCTTCTCCCCTATCAGAGACGCCACGTAACGCGCCGCTGATCTGACGGCCACCCGGCG
>DUQT01000205.1 GCA_012837655.1 Actinomyces sp.
GCGTTCTACTCCGAGAACTGCCTGGTTGACCAGGACTTCGCTCGCGATCCGTCGAAGACCGTTGGTGAAGTACTCAAGGCTGAAAACGCTGAGGTAACGAAGTTCGTTCGTTTCCAGGTTGGAGCCTAACTAAACCTGACTGTGTGGCCCCGTCCTTTTCACAAGGGCGGGGCCACACGTCAACTCACGCTAAACTAATACATAAGTCCGACCAGGTAGGTTCCACCTCATCAGGTGCGCATAGAGCCTCTAAGGTCGAGGTAACACAAGGAAACTGATCTGGTTTAGAAGACCAGTAGTTGGAAGGCAACGTTAATGACTGAAAACCCCGGCCAACCAAGGCGCGTTCTACTAAAACTTTCCGGTGAAGTATTTGGAGGCGGTGCCATTGGACTCGACCCCGCGGTGGTTTCAGGCATAGCAGCCCAAATCGCAGCAGCCGTACGTGAAGGCGTCCAGGTCGCGGTAGTCGTTGGTGGAGGTAACTTCTTCCGCGGTGCCGAACTTTCCCAGCACGGACTTGATCGCGCTCGCGCGGACTACATGGGAATGCTCGGAACCGTGATGAACGCTCTGGCCCTGCAGGATTTCTTGGAGCAGGAGGGCGTTACGACCCGAGTGCAATCCGCGATCTCAATGCGCCAGGTTGCTGAGCCCTACATTCCGCTGAAAGCGATTCGCCACCTTGAAAAGGGGCGGGTAGTTGTGTTCGGCGCTGGCGCCGGCCTACCGTACTTCTCTACGGACACGGTATCTGCGCAACGCGCCCTAGAAACGCGTTGTTCGGAGCTACTTGTAGCTAAGAATGGGGTTGATGGGATATACACCGCAGATCCGCGGACAAACCCCGACGCTGAAAAACTTGATTTTGTAACTTACAGTGACGCGCTGGTACGCGGCCTCAAGGTCGTGGACGCGGCGGCGTTCTCTCTGTGTCAGGACAATAATTTGAATATGCGCGTGTTCGGCATGAACGAACCCGGCAACGTCACCTCCGCGCTTCTTGGCCAGAAGATCGGTACGTTGGTGGCAAATGAAGAATCTAAAGAGGAGAACTAACAAATGATCGAGGATGCTCTACTAGAAGCCGAAGACGGCATGGAAAAGGCCGTCGCTGCAACGAAGAGGGAATTCGGCAACATCCGTACCGGGCGTGCAAACCCGGAGATGTTTAACTCCATCCTCGTTGACTACTACGGCGCTCCGACTCCGCTTCAGCAGCTCGCTTCCGTGCAGATCCCGGAAGCCCGCATGGTCCTTGTCAGCCCGTACGATCGTGGCGCTTTCCAGGACATCATCACTGCGATTCGTGAGGCCGATCTGGGTGTCAACCCAACCGATGACGGCAATGTAATCCGATGCACGCTTCCGGCTCTGACCGAGGAGCGCCGTAAGGACTACGTCAAGCAGGCTCGTTCCCGCGCTGAGGAGGGCCGCATCTCGATCCGCAATGAGCGTCGCACCGCCAAGGAAGAGCTCGAACGCATCAAGAAGGATGGCGAGGCCGGCGAGGACGAAGTTGAGCGCGGCGAAAAGCAGCTGGAAGAACTCACTAAGAAGTATGTCCAGATGGTTGACGATGAGCTCGAGGCTAAGGAAACGGATCTAATGACCGTCTAGAGACGGTTCAAATACTGAGGCTGAATTGGATTTACGACGAATTACCCATCCGGGTCCGACAGAAAACCATCAGCCTCTACCTTCATCGGGGCGGGCAGGTAGAAACCTTCCAGCCGCGATTAGTGTAGGGGTTGGTCTGGCGGCTCTTGCACTGGTGACCCTATTTTTGTCATCGACTGCTTTCATGGTGCTCATCGTGGTTGCGGTGGTGCTTGCGTTGTGGGAGTTGGCAGGCGCGTTCGCCCGAATCAACCGGGAGCTCGTACTTGCCCCCGCGTGGGTCGGCGGCATCGGCATGGTGGTTAGCGCCAGATTTTTAGGTCTCGAGGCCGTGCTTGGCGCACTTACCCTTACGGTGGTTGCGGTCGTAATTTGGAAGCTGCTGGACGGCCCGACGGATCAGACGGTCCCAGATATTATGGTGACCACTTTTTCGCTGGTGTATATCCCGCTGATGGCTTCGTTTGTGGTGCTACTGCTAAATTCCCCGCACGGCGTTCCAGCGGTAATCACCTGGATCGCACTGAGTGTGGCAAATGACCTGGGTGGTTGGGCGTTTGGAATCATGTGGGGTAAGCACCCGATGGCTCCAAAGATCTCTCCGAAGAAGTCTTGGGAGGGCTTCGCCGGCTCCCTCACATTCTCGATTGCAGTAGCTATAGGAACGATGATCTGGCTGGGAGGCTCCTGGTGGTGGGGCATCCCAATGGCGATCCTAACGACCATTGCGGCAACCACAGGCGACCTCGTCGAATCTTTAATTAAGCGCGACGTGGGGTTGAAGGACATGTCGAACCTGCTACCGGGGCACGGTGGTTTGATGGATAGGCTTGATTCCCTGCTGATGGTTGCTCCGATTGTTTATTTCTTTCTCAAGGTGGCGATTCCGTGGTAAACCGTCCAAGGCGAACTGGTCGGCAGGTGATGCCGACTGACCAGGCTCCGGAAGGGGCCTTAACGAAAGACGCGAAGCCGATACTGTCGTTTGCTCCGCGCCGCAGAGGCAAGCCGCCAGCGCACCTAGCTGACCTAGATTTCGAGCAGCGCCAGAAGGTTCTGGTGGATGCGGGCCTCCCGAAGTTCCGCGCGGACCAGCTGTCTCGCCACTACTTCCAGCGCCATATCGCTGATCCTGCCCAGATGCCTGACCTGCCGAAATCAATGGTTGACCAGGTTGAGCAATCACTGATGCCGCCTTTGATTAAGAAGGTGCACACGCTTGAAACAGATGACGGGAAGACGCTGAAGCACCTGTGGGAGCTGTTTGATGGTTCCCGCGTCGAATCCGTTCTGATGCGCTACCCGAGTCGAACCACCCTGTGTATTTCTAGCCAGGCTGGTTGCGGAATGGCGTGCCCGTTCTGCGCGACCGGACAGATGGGGCTAACCAGGAATCTTTCCACCGCGGAAATTATTGAACAGGTCCGCATGGCCGCGCTCGCGTGTGAAAACGGAGACTTGGCTGGCGGTCCAACCCGACTCAGCAACATTGTGTTCATGGGAATGGGGGAGCCGCTCGCAAACTACCGCGCGATCATCAACTCCCTGCAGCGCATGATCGAGGAACCCCCGCACGGATTCGGCCTGTCCGCACGCAACATTACGGTGTCAACCGTGGGGCTTGTGCCGGCAATCGATAAGCTGGCCGACCTCGGATACCCGGTAACGCTGGCAGTGTCACTGCACGCGCCTGACGACGAACTTCGCGACGAGCTGATCCCGATCAACTCTCGTTGGAAAGTTGGCGAACTGTTGGACGCTGCGCGTCGCTACTTCGTGAAGACGGGCAGGCGCGTGTCAATCGAGTACGCCCTGATTAAGGACATGAACGACCACCCGTGGCGTGCGCAGCTTCTGGCAGATGAACTTAACAAGCGCGGTCACGGTTGGGCGCATGTGAATCCGATCCCACTGAATCCGACTCCGGGCTCGATTTGGACGGCTTCGACTTCCCGCGCGCAGAACGAATTCGTCGAAACACTGCGTAATGCGGGTATCGTTACAACTATTCGTGATACACGTGGATCAGATATTGACGGTGCGTGCGGCCAGCTAGCGACCTCGGTCGCGAAGGAAGAGGAATCGAGCGATGAATGACTTTTTCCCGACCTCTCGGTTTTACCAGAAGGGCTACAGCAAGGAAGAGGTAGACGAGTTCTTTAACTACGCTCGCGATGCTTACGAGGGCGGAGTTCCGGCTTCTCAGTTCTCTTCAGAGCAGGTCCGCAGGGCGATGTTCCCGCTGAAACGCGGCGGGTATGACCCGGTAGTGGTTGACGCGGCACTCGACCGCTTGGAGGCCGCGTTCGTTTCCCGAGACCGCGCTGCACACGTTGCTGTAAACGGCGAGGAAGCGTGGTTGGATCACGTTGCAGACCGTGCAACGACACTGTACCCGCGCTTAATCCGCCCGGTTGGTGAGCGTTTCGCGCATCCAGAACCTGGCGAATCCGGCTACCGCATCAAGGAGGTCGACGCCTTCCTTGACCGCTTGGCTCGCTTCTTTGACGATGAGGAAGCCCTGCGCGCAGACGACGTGCGCCGGGTTGTTTTCCCAGCCGCGAAGGGCGAAGACGCATACGTGGAAGGAACCGTCGACGCCTACCTTGCGCGCGTCGTTGAGATCCTTCTGGCCGTGGAGTAACCATGCCCCGCCCTCTTTCACTTCTTGGATCAACAGGTTCGATAGGCACCCAAGCGCTTGATATTGTCCGCCAACATCCAGACAAGATGGAGGTCGTGGCTTTGGCGGCGGGAGGGGCAAATGTTGATCTGCTCCTGGATCAGGCCGCGGAATTTGAACCGCAGGTTATTGCGGTCGCATCCGGTAACGCAGCCGAAATCGCCCGGGAGATGCAGGACCGAAACATTAGGGCTGAACTCCTGGTTGGTGCTGACGCCGTTACGCAGGCCGCTGGTTTGCTTGGTGACGACGGCGTTGTCCTGAATGGTGTTACCGGGGGAGTGGGGTTGGAACCCACCCTGGCGGCCCTAAAATCTGGGGCGACGCTGGCGCTTGCAAACAAGGAATCTCTAGTGGTTGGTGCACCCCTGGTTCACGACGCGGTTCAGCGTCCGGGGCAGGTTGTACCAGTGGATTCGGAGCATTCCGCAATCGCGCAGTGCCTAGCCAGTGGCAAGCATGAAAAGGGACTCACGTCCCCAGTAGTGACGGGAAAGTCTGAGGTCGCACACCTCGTGCTCACGGCTTCGGGTGGCCCGTTCCGCGGTAAGACCCGCGCAGGTTTGAAAGACATCACCCCGCAGCAAGCACTAGACCACCCGACCTGGGATATGGGCCCGGTCGTTACGATTAACTCGTCCACGCTTATGAACAAGGGCCTGGAACTAATCGAAGCGTACGTGCTGTTCGACATCGCTCCCGAGGACATTCAGGCGGTGATTCACCCGCAGTCGATCGTGCACTCCATGGTGACTTTCCGCGACGGAGCAACAATCGTCCAGGCCTCGCCGCCGGACATGCACCTGCCGATCGCGCTGTCGATGTCGTGGCCAGACCGCTGGGATGACATTGAGCCAGCGTGCGAGTGGTCCCAGCCGACCTCGTGGGACTTCGAACCGGTTGACAATGAAACTTTCCCCGCTTTGAACCTTGCGCGCCACGCAGTAGCGGCCTCGAAAACGCATCCCGCAGTGATGAACGCCGCAAACGAGGTCTGCGTCGACGCCTTCATCAAGCAAAAACTTCCGTACCTGGCTATCGTTGACACCGTTGCAAAAGTTGTAGACGAACACGAGGGCGTTGCTAGCCCCGACCTCGAGAGTATTCTTGCTGTCCAGGAATGGGCGGTGAAACGAACCCGCGAACTAATTGGAGGAATCGCCAGGTGAGCTACCTGATCGGGATTTTACTGACGATCATCGCGCTGATGATTTCGGTGGCATTCCACGAACTTGGACACATGATTCCCGCCAAGAAGTTCGGCGTTTACGTACCCCAGTACATGGTCGGGTTTGGTCCTACGATTTACTCCAAGCAGATCGGCGAAACCGAATACGGCGTCAAGGCGATCCTGCTGGGCGGCTACGTGCGCTTGGCCGGCATGTTCGGCCCCGCGCATGAAGGCACGCGCAAGGTGAACCGCAAGGGGCAGATCACGCTTGCGGAAGAAGCTCGCCAGGCGTCTTTGGAGGAACTTCCACCGGGTCGGGAAGACCAGGCATTCTATAAGCTTTCAGTCCCGAAGAAACTGACGGTCATGTTGGGCGGCCCGGTCGTGAACCTGCTCATGTCCATCGTGCTGTTCGCAATCATCATCATGGGCGTTGGAATCACCATGCCGACCACGACGCTCGCGAATGTACCCGCCTGCATGGGTACTGAAAGCACCACCTGTAGCGATGAAGCACCGCCCTCGCCCGCATATGAAGCGGGACTGCGCGGTGGCGACACGATTGTGGAATGGAATGGACGCGCGACGAAATCTTGGAACGACGTCGTCGAGGCGATCGACAGTGCGGGAACGAAACCGGCTCCCGTCACGGTTGAGCGCGACGGGCAGCTGAAAGAATTCGAAGTCGGAACCATCGAATTTGAAGGCCGATCGGTCGCGGGAATTCAATCACAAGTGGCGCCCGTGCGCGGGGGAGTCGCGGAAGTTGCTGATATTTCATGGCAGACGTTCTCTGCGACTGCGCAGATTATCCTCGTGCTACCAAAGGCGGTTTGGAGCGTAGGTGAACAGCTATTTACCGACCAGGAACGCGACCCGAACTCCGTCCTATCAATCGTCGGCGTTGGCCGTTTAGCAGGCGAAGTTTCATCGGAGGGCGAGGGCGTTACTGTGGGAGACCGTGCGGTGATGCTTCTGAGCCTGTGGGCGTCGCTGAACATGGCACTGTTTGTCTTTAACCTCATACCACTGCCGCCACTTGACGGCGGCCACGTCGCAGGAGCAATCTGGGAGGGCCTGCGCCGCACCTTCAACCGCATCACGGGTCGTCCAGATCCGGGGCCGGCTGACACCGCGCGACTGGTTCCGCTGACGCAGGTGGTGTTTGTACTGCTACTTGCAATGACGATCCTACTGATTGCCGCCGACATCATTAAGCCGATTAGCCTGCTGTAGCGATTTTGGTTTTAGCAGGTAAAGTCATATATCAAATAGGGGTTAAGCATGAGCACACGGCTTAGCCTGAATAACCGATAAAACTGGGAGATAATGTCACCGTGACTAAAATTGCTCTTGGAATGCCAGAAATTAAAGAACCTCCATTTCCGCGCAAAAAAACGCGGCTCATTCACGTAGGTGATGTTCCAGTTGGCGGTGGCTCCCCAATCAGTGTCCAGTCAATGACGACTACTTTGACAACTGACATTGGCGCCACCTTGCAGCAGATCGCTGAACTTACCGCCGCGGGTTGCGACATTGTCCGCGTCGCCGTGCCGTCCGCAGATGATGCTGATGCACTACCGATCATTGTGCGTCAATCGACGATTCCAGTGATTGCAGATATTCACTTCCAGCCCCGCTACGTCTTCAAGGCGATCGAAGCTGGCTGTGCTGCTGTACGCGTGAACCCGGGTAATATCCGCAAGTTTGATGACCAGGTCAAGGACATTACAAAGGCCGCATCAGACGCTGGCGTGTCACTGCGCATTGGTGTTAATGCTGGATCTTTGGATCCGCGCCTGCTGAAGAAGTACGGCAAAGCCACCCCGGAGGCCCTGGCTGAATCCGCGATGTGGGAGGCGTCCCTGTTTGAGGAACATGACTTCCACGACTTCAAGATCTCGGTTAAGCACCACGACCCGGTTACGATGATTCGCGCTTACGAGATCCTTTCTGAAAACGGCGACTGGCCACTGCACCTTGGTGTCACTGAGGCGGGCCCGCAGTTCCAGGGCACGATCAAGTCCGCGACCGCGTTTGGTGCGCTCTTGCGCCAAGGTATTGGTGACACGATTCGCGTGTCCCTGTCCGCCCCTCCGGTTGAAGAGGTCAAGGTCGGCATCGAAATCCTGCAGTCCCTGGGCTTGCGCGAACGCACCCTTGAAATCGTGTCCTGCCCGTCGTGTGGCCGCGCACAGGTTGACGTGTTCACCCTGGCAAATGAAGTCACCGAAGGACTCAAGGACGTCACCGTTCCACTGCGCGTAGCCGTTATGGGATGCGTAGTAAATGGACCTGGCGAAGCGCGCGAGGCCGATCTTGGCGTCGCATCGGGTAACGGCAAGGGACAGATCTTCATTAAGGGTAAGGTCGTCGACACCGTTCCTGAGGACCAAATTGTTCCAGCGCTCATCAAGTACGCCGAACAGGTAGCTGAAGAGATGGGACTAGAAGAAGGCTCCGGCGAAGTCGACGTAATCGCCTAACACGGCTGACGCACGCGTCCGCGTGTAGTTTCTGCTTTCCTGCGTTTGACCGCCCGAATCCGGGCGGTCAAACCTTTATATAACCGTTTTCGAGCACTCGTTCAAGACCATTCAAGCGTTTACAGCGCCCCTTTCAATGAGATTCTGGGCTGAAAGTGCGGCTTTCGTTTCCACTTCGACACCTAACCCACTAGGCTGGTAGACGTGCTTACTAACATGTCTGAGTTCTTTCTGCGGACTCTTCGCGATGATCCCGCAGATGCTGAAGTTGCCAGCCACAAGCTACTAGTGCGCGCGGGATACATCCGCCGCGTCGCGCCGGGTATTTACACCTGGCTACCACTGGGGCTCAAGGTGCTGCGCAATATCGAAAAAGTCGTACGTGAAGAAATGACCGCGATTGGTGCTCAGGAGCTGCACTTCCCAGCTCTGCTTCCACGTGAGCCGTATGAGAAAACGAACCGGTGGGAAGAGTACGGGCCCAACCTGTTCAGGTTGCAGGACCGCAAGCATGCGGACTACCTGCTGGCTCCGACTCACGAGGAAATGTTCACCCTCGCCGTTAAAGACATGTACTCCTCGTACAAGGACCTGCCAGTCCTGCTGTACCAGATCCAGACGAAGTACCGCGACGAAGCTCGCCCTCGTGCCGGCGTAATCCGCGGACGCGAATTCGTGATGAAGGATTCCTACAGCTTCGACATTGACGACGCGGGGTTGGACAAGTCCTACGAGTTGCACCGACAGGCATACCAGCGCATCTTCGACAAGCTGGGACTGCCCTACGTCATCTGTGAAGCACAGTCGGGCGCAATGGGCGGATCGCGATCCGAAGAGTTCCTGTACCCCAACGAAATGGGCGAGGACACGTTCGTACGTTCTCCGGGCGGCTACACCGCAAACGCTGAAGCGGTAACCACCGTTGTACCGGATCCGGTCGACGCGTCAGACGTGCCGGCGAAGGAACTGCGTTCAACGCCTGGTGCAAGCACGATTGACAGCCTGGTTGAACTTTCAAACGAAATGTATCCGCGCGAGGACCGTCCGTGGGAGGCCGCAGACACACTGAAGTCGTACGTTGTCACGCTGACCCACCCGGACGGAACCCGCGAAGTCGTAAACATCGGCATCCCCGGTGACCGTGCGGTTGACGAAAAGCGTCTTGAGGCCGCATTTGCGCCAGCTGAGGTCGAGATTGCAACCCCCGAGGATCTAGAGGCTCACCCCGAGTTGGTTCCCGGATACCTTGGCCCGGAGGTCTGCGGCCCGAATTCCGACAAGCGTACCCACGACGAGGACGGAAACCCGCAGGGCTCAATCCGCTTCCTGGTAGACCCGCGCGTCGTAGACGGAACGACTTGGATTGCCGGTGGCAACAAGGTCGACCACCACGTTTACAACCTGGTGATGGGCCGCGACTTTACTGCAGATGGCACCGTTGAAGTAGCAGAGATTCGCGAGGGCGATCCGGCTCCAGATGGATCTGGTCCGCTCGAACTCGCTCGCGGTGTTGAGATCGCACATATCTTCCAACTGGGTCGCAAGTACGCGGAGGCACTCGACCTCAAGGTCCTAGATCAAAACGGCAAGACCCAGGTTGTGACGATGGGTTCCTACGGTCTGGGAGTCTCCCGCGTAGTTGCAGCGATGGTGGAGAGCCACCACGACGACCTCGGACTTTCTTGGCCGATGATTGTTGCCCCGTTCCACCTGCAGGTATTGGCCGCAGGCAAGGGCGACGAAATCATGGACACTGCGAAGGAACTTGCCGAAGCCGTATCGGCCGCCGGTTTCGAAGTACTGTTCGATGACCGCGCGAAGGTATCCGCTGGGGTTAAGTTCGCTGACTCTGAGCTTTTGGGCATGCCTTACGTCCTCGTGGTTGGACGCGGCCTGAAGAACGGTGTGGTTGAACTTCGCGACCGCCGCGGTGGCGAGTCCAGGGAAATCCCGGTTGAGGAAGCCAAAACTGCGATTATCGAAGAACTAGAAAAGAATAGGGGATCTAGCCGATGAGCTACCGTGAGATTCGAGTAATTGGTGATCCGGTGCTTCGGACTCCGTGCGAATGGATTACCGATATTGATGACCACGTCAAGCACCTGGTTGAGGACCTGCTCGAAAACGTAGACCAGGACGGACGCGCAGGACTGGCCGCACCCCAGATTGGCGTCGGGTTGCGCGCGTTCTCGTGGAATATCGAAGGCGACATCGGATACGTTCTGAACCCGAAGCTGGTGGAGGTCTCCGAGGACGAGTACCAAGACGGTGACGAAGGCTGCCTATCAGTACCGGGCCTATGGTTCCCAACCCAGCGTGCGTGGTACGCCCGCGTTGAAGGAATCGACCTGGACGGCAAGGAAATCGTCGTCGAGGGCGAGGAACTAATGGCGCGTGCGCTCCAGCACGAAACCGATCACCTGGAGGGCATCCTGTACCTGGATCGCCTGGATCGAGCGACCCGCAAGAAGGCACTTCGCCAAGTTCGCGACCTCATGTAGCGCACGTTTCCGCGCGACGCGGGGGATACAGGGACGACATACTTTCCTGTGGATGCACCTGCGATCTGACGGACTCCAGGTGCACCAAAGCACCGAGAACCTTTTGCGAGTTGCCCAGCTTCGGCTGGGCAGCTAGCGTATAAGGAGCCTTTCAGGCACAATAGAACTAGACACACCGCTGGATCGGTTGCAGACCTCCAGATAGCTAAGGACGTAGGGGAAGACGAACCTCAGCTAGTAGAAGGAGGCAGACAATGACCGGGAGCTTTACCCGCGGTGTACTTTTTGTGCACTCAACTCCGCCGGCGCTATGCCCCCATATTGAGTGGAACGTAGCGACGGTCTTGGATCAAGATGTTCACTTTGAATGGACGCACCAGCCTGCGGCCTCCGGGATGATGAGAACCGAGTTTTCCTGGGTTGGCCCCGTCGGGACGGGCGCCCAACTGGCGTCGGCCCTGCGCGGCTGGGAGCACCTACGCTACGAAATCACCGAGGAACCCGTCCGTGGCTCTGACGGTGCCCGCTGGTGCCACACGCCCGACCTGGGGATCTTCCACGCGCCGATGGACGTGTCAGGAAACATGCTCATTCCCGAAGACCGTATCCGAGCCGCAATGGAATCCAGCTCCGATTTGGAAACCTTGCGAGATCGCCTGGACCTCGCCCTCGGACAGGCTTGGGACGACGAACTGGAGCCTTTCCGCTACGCTGGCGATGGTGTTCCGGTTCGCTGGTTGCATCGCGTTAGCTAGTCGCGTTTTGATTTAGGAGGACGCAGTTGGGGATCTCGATTGCCGAAATGCTCGGTATGGAATTGCCGGACGAACCTGCCGACTCCGACCAGCCAGAGTCAGACAGCGCCGACACTGGCGTAGCTGGATCAGCGGATGAAGCGCAGTCCAGCGATCAAGAGGACTCAGACCCTGTGGAGGAAGCTGTCGTCGCCGCTCCGCTTGCAGAGTCAACAGTGCCGGCCGTAGATTTCCGACCCGACCTGACATTGGCGGGGGATTTCGACCTCGACAAAATCGGACTTTACGCCGTGGTTGCAAGTATCGAGCAGGACCTCAAGATCACCTTGAAAGACGCCGATATTGACTCTGCGAGCACGTTGGCGGACCTCATGGAACTGGTGAAACAAAACCACCGCTGATCGCCCTCGACGCATTTTTCGCATTCGACGCGTCACGGCGCCGCGGACGCGCAATAGATTGCCCTAGATGCGCGGCTGATCGCTGGATGCGTAGTCGATCCCCCCAGGTTCATAGCCGAATGCGCTTTACGCATCTGCACCGCCGTTGACAATTTCCCGGCCCGTTCACAACTTTTTGGGCATCTGTCATAACACCTAGCCTGCGATTTATATCACATAGACTGATGTGAGCGTCGATGAAAAAGGGGACTGGTTATGACGGTTCATGGGCGCGTGTGGCAACCAAACGTGAAATCTCCCCGGATCGCGAATTGGCAGCTAAAAGTAGCCATGGCGATCACCGGGCTGATAATGGTCGCGTTCGTGTTTATCCACATGCTTGGAAACCTAAAGATTTTCAGCTCGCATGAAAGCATCAACACTTATTCACAGTGGCTACGTGAAGCTTTCATGCCACTTCTTCCCTACGAGGGATTACTCTGGATCGCCCGAATCGTCTTGGGTGCGTGCCTGCTAATCCACGTGGTGGCGGCTTTCATGGTGTGGTCGCGTTCTAGAGGCAATCAGGCCTCCGCGAAACCGCGTCACACAAAGGGTTGGTTGGCAAAGCTCATGCTTCCAACCGGGTTGGTGCTCCTGGTGTTCGTGGTGCTGCACATCCTGGATCTAACGGTCGGCAAGCTCGTTGCGCCAGCTGGATTCCGGCATCCCGATCCACAGTTCCACGCGGCTACCAACGTAATCGCCTCGCTGGACCGGCCCGTGATGGCTGTCTTCTACCTGTTCATGCTGCTAGCTCTGGCGATCCACTTCGCACACGGCATCGAGCTGGCAATCAACGACCTCGGCACGACCTCGGAAAAGGGCCGTTCAGTCGCGCGAATTATTGGCCTAATCGTGGCGGTACTTGTCCTGGTCGGCGATGCGGCCGTCGTCCTAAGCGCAAATCTAGGAGTGGTCTGACATGAAAATCATGCGAGGAAATCTCCTGGACGGAAAGGTCCCTGAAGCCTCAACGCCCGCAAACAGGTGGGATGAGCACAAGCAGCGACTGCGGCTCGTTTCGCCCTCAAATAGGCGCAAATTCCACGTGCTGGTCGTCGGCACGGGGCTGGCGGGATCCGGAGCGGCGTCCTCACTTGCCGAACTAGGTTTCAAAGTAACGGCCGTTTCGTACCATGATTCACCGCGGAGGGCGCACACGGTGGCCGCCCAGGGTGGAATCAACGCGGCTCGCGGTAAGCGTGTGGACGGCGACGGACTACTACGGTTCGTGACAGACACAATCAAGGGCGGCGACTTCCGCGCACGCGAAGCTGAAGCTTGGCGACTCGCGGAAGAATCCAACCGCGTCATCGACCACCTGAGTGCTCACGGCGTCCCGTTTGCCCGTGAATACGACGGCGCGTTGGCGAACCGTTCGTTTGGCGGCGTCCAGGTTTCGAGGACGTTTTATTCGCGCGGCCAGACAGGCCAGCAACTTCAGATCGCCGCGCACCAAGCACTGCTACGCCAAGTCAAGGCCGGGCGGATCGATCTGTGGATTCGTCACGAGATGCTGGACCTGATTGTGGACAACGGGCGAGCAGTCGGAGTCGTCGTCCGAAACCTAATCACCGGAGAGCTCAGCGCGATCATGGCGGACGCTGTCGTTCTCGCGACCGGCGGTTACGGCAACGTTTACAAGTACTCCACTCTGGCAAAAAACTCGAACGCCTCCGCAGCCTGGCGCGCCCACAAACGCGGCGCCGCCATGGCGAACACCTCGTTCATCCAGTTCCATCCGACCGCGCTACCCGTGCAGTCGGAGTGGCAATCAAAAACGACGCTCATGTCCGAATCGCTTCGCAACGACGGGCGAATCTGGGTTCCAAAGAAGGCCGGCGATGACCGGCCCGCCAATGAAATTCCCGAGGACGAGCGTGACTACTACCTCGAGCGAAAATACCCCGCTTTTGGCAATCTGACTCCGCGTGACGTGGCATCGCGTGCGGCGCGCGAACAGATCGAGTCCGGCCACGGGGTTGGGCCGCTCAAGAACGCGGTCAACCTCGATTTCTCTGATGCAATGCAGCGCGTTGGCGTTGATGTTTTGAATGAGCGCTACGGCAACCTGTTCGACATGTACTTCGACTCAACGGGGGAGGACCCGCGCAAAACCCCGATGCGCATCGCTCCGGGAGCCCACTTCACGATGGGTGGGCTGTGGGTTGACTACAACCTGATGTCCACGATCCCCGGCCTATTTGTTGCCGGGGAGGCGTCGTACGCCTATCACGGCGCGAACAGGCTCGGCGCGAACTCGTTGCTGTCAGCGTGCGTCGACGGGTTCTTCGTCATTCCAAACGTAGTGCCCGACTACCTGGCGGGGATCATGGGCCAGGATCGTCCTGACGAAAACTCCGAGATCGCGAAGTACACGATCAGTGCCGCAAAATCGCGCATCGTGTCACTAAAGGCATCGCGAGGTGATACACCTGCAATAGACATCCACGCCGAGCTGGGCGCAATCATGTACGAGCACTGCGGTGTATCGCGCTCTGAAGAAGGCCTGCGTGAAGGTGTCCGCAAGATCGAAGTGTTGCGCAGAAGCTACCGCGACCGTCTGCGCGTGACGGGATCCCCGCTACAGGTCAACCAGGACCTGGAGCTCGCACTGCGCGTCGAGGACTACCTCGAACTCGCTCAAACCATGTGCGTTGACGCCTTGCATCGCGAAGAATCCTGCGGGGCTCATTACCGCGAAGAATACTCCGTTGACGGTGAAGCAATGCGCCGCGACGATCAGTGGATGTTCACCTCCGCCTGGCGCACAAAAGACTGGGAAACCGATCCTATCTTCATTGAGGACCGCGAACCCCTCACCTTCGAAGCCGTACAGCCTGCGACAAGGAGCTACAAGTGAAAATCACATTGAAAGTGTGGCGCCAATCCAGACCGGACGCCGCAGGAACTTTTAAGAAATACGAGGTCGATGCTGACCCGAACATGTCGTGGCTGGAACTTCTCGATCACTTGAATGCCCAAAGGATGCGAGCCGGGAAGGAGCCGGTCGCTTTTGACTCAGACTGCCGCGAAGGCATTTGTGGCGCCTGCGGAATCCTAATCAACGGCCGCCCTCATGGTGATGCCGATAACCTGCCCGCGTGTCACCAGCGCGTCGGAAAGCGAAAAGAGGGCGAGGTCGTGACGATCGAACCGTTCCGTGCTCGCCAGTATCCGGTGATCAAGGACCTCATGGTCGACCGGTCTGCCCTGGACGAAATCCTAATGTCCGGTGGATACTCCGATACGGATACCGGCACAGCGCCGGATGCCGACGAGGTGGGAAACACTCACCAGGTGGCTGAGCTAGCTTTGGACATGGCCGCCTGCATTGGTTGCGGTGCGTGCGTGGTCGCATGTCCAAATGGTGCGGCGAACCTTTTTGCCGGAGCAAAGCTCGCCCATCTGGCAGCACTCAACGTTCCAAGCAGGCAGCGCAGAAAGCGTGCCCAACAGATGGTTTCCGTCCTCGACGCTAATTTTGGTCCGTGTTCACTTTATGGGGAATGCGAAGCGGTGTGCCCAGCGAATATTCCACTTCGGGCAGTGGCTGCTGTCGCGAGGGAGAGGTCGTACGCCCCGCGGGCCAAATGAGCCGGAATTTCGGGCTTTAGAACCAAATCGTGGAACCAAGTTCGCCGGGTGCAGAAAAGTACTAGGCTTTTCGAAGGACTTTACGAAAGGTTGATTGAATGAATACGCGCACCGAGGTGGACCTACTTGGTGAAAGAGAAGTTCCTGCCGACGTCTATTGGGGTATTCATACACTCCGGGCGATGGAGAACTTCGAAATTTCTGGAACCCGGCTTCACCAGTACCCACACTTCATCAAAGCCATGGTGCAGGTGAAGATGGCGGTCGCCCGAGCAAACCGACGTCTGAGGGTATTGCCCGAAGATAAGGCGCTTGCTATTGAAGCTGCATGCAAGAAAATCTTGGCAGATGACAGCTTCATCGATCAGTGGCCCACCGATGTGTTCCAAGGTGGTGCCGGCACCTCGGTCAACATGAACACCAATGAGGTCATAGCAAACGTCGCCCTCGAAATTCTGGGATACGAAAAGGGCCGGTACGACATCATCAACCCCAACGATGATGTGAACAAGTCACAATCTACAAACGACTTTTATCCAACTGGTTTCCGCCTGGCCGTCTACCGGCAGCTGGCGGATCTGCGGGAGGCCGTGGCGCACCTCGTGGAATCTCTTGAGGCCAAGGGTGAGGAGCTGAACGGCATCATCAAGATGGGTCGCACGCAGCTTCAAGATGCTGTTCCAATGACTCTCGGGCAGGAGTTCGAAGGTTTTGCGGTCACAATAGCCGAGGACATGCGCACCATCGACGCCGCCGCAAACAACCTGCTTGAAGTGAACCTCGGTGCAACCGCGGTTGGTACGCAGCTGAACACCCCCGACGGCTATTCAGAGGCCGCAGCTGAAGAGCTGGCTAACGTTACCGGCCTGCCCTTCCGCCCGGCTCACAACCTGATCGAAGCAACATCCGACACAGGTGCGCTGGTGTTGGTTCACTCCGCCCTCAAACGATTGGCGGGCAAACTTTCAAAGATCGCGAACGATCTGAGGCTGCTTTCGTCGGGCCCGCGTGCGGGACTCAACGAAATCAACCTGCCCGTAATGCAGGCAGGTTCATCCATCATGCCGGCAAAGGTTAACCCAGTTATTCCCGAGGTCGTCAACCAGGTCTGCTTCAAGGTCATCGGAAACGACGTCACCGTGACAATGGCAGCTGAGGCCGGACAGCTACAGCTAAACGTGATGGAACCGGTAATCGCGCAGGCCATGTTTGAGTCCATGAAGCTCTTGGAAAACGCCACGATTACCTTTGCGGACAAGTGCATCGATGGCATCACCGCCAACGAAGAGATCTGTCGAGAGCACGTCTTGGGATCGATCGGAATCGTCACTTACTTCAACGAGATCATCGGTCACCGCAACGGCGACATTCTGGGACGCGAAGCGGCCCGGACGGGACGCAAGATTTCAGACCTGATCGTCGAGCGTGGCCTACTGTCGCGTGAGGAAGTCGACCAGATTCTTGCAGTTGAAAACCTGATTAACCCCGATTATGAGGGCAGATTCTGGGAGGCCGGAGAACGCGGTCTGCCCGAAGATGCGGATCTGTCTAAGCTCGAGTCGTAACAAAAGGCTTCTAATACAGAACTGGGGCTTTCCAACATCTGTTGGAAAGCCCCAGTTTTCTTGCTGTCCCAGCTGGGATCAGCAATCAATCTTTAGGCGTCGCCGCCCGTGGCGCCGGAAGTACCAGCGTTCGGGTTGAACAGGTCGTACTTGTCGATTGCCTGCTTGACCACGGAACGGTCCATCTGGCCTGCATCTGCAAGAGCCTGCAGGGTGCGAACCACCATGGATTCAGCATCAATCTTCAGGTGACGACGAGCAGCTGCACGCGTGTCGGAGAAGCCGAAGCCGTTTGCGCCGAGCGTGTAGTACTCGCCCGGTACCCACTCGCGAATCTGGTCTTGAACCAGCTGTTCGAAGTCCGAGGTCGCAATGGTCGGTCCGTCAATCTGTTCGAGGACGGACGTGACGTATGCCTTCTTGGGCTCTTCCTCAGGCTTGAGGTAGTTGTGCTCATCGGCGGCCAGGCCGTCACGACGAAGCTCGTTCCAAGAGGTTACGGAGTAGACAGCTGCGTTAACGCCCCAGTCCTCGCGCAGGATTCGGCGCGCATCGCGTGCCCAGGGTACGCCAACACCGGAGGCCAGAAGCTTCACGGTAGGTCCATCGCCCTCGAGGTCGTCGACCTTGTAAATGCCCTTGATGATGCCTTCGACATCAACATTTTCCGGCTCAGCCGGCTGCTTCATGGGTTCGTTGTAGACCGTAATGTAGTACATGACGTCGCGGTCACGACCGGACTCGTTCGGGCCGTACATGCGCTCGATACCGTCGCGGACGATGTGGCGAATCTCGTATGCGTAGGCCGGGTCGTAGCTGACCATTGCTGGGTTAGTGCCTGCAAGGATCGGGGAGTGACCGTCCATGTGCTGCAGACCCTCACCGGTCAGGGTGGTCTTTCCAGCGGTTGCGCCAATGGCGAAACCGCGGGTTAGCTGGTCGCCAGCTGCCCAGAACTGGTCGCCCGTGCGCTGGAAGCCGAACATCGAGTAGAAGATGTAGAACGGGATCATCGGCAGGTTGTGAGTGGCGTAAGAAGTACCAACAACCTGCATTGCCGCTGCAGAACCGGCCTCGTTGATTCCGGTATGCAGAATCTGGCCCTGCTGCGATTCCTTGTAGGACAGCATCATCTCAGCATCCACAGCCGTGTAGTTCTGGCCGTGAGTGTTGAAGATCTTAGCGGTCGGGAATACAGCGTCAAGACCAAAGGTACGTGCCTCGTCCGGAATAATCGGGACGATGTGCTTGCCGATGTTCTTGTCCTTGATTAGGTCCTTGAACAGGCGTACCAGTGCCATTGTGGTGGCAACTTCCTGGTTTCCTGAACCCTTAGCAAGCGCGTCGAAAGGCTTGTCTGCAGGCATCGGAAGCTGCGGGTCTTCCTGGTGACGTGATGGCAGGAATCCGCCAAGCTTCTTACGACGCTCGATCATGTACTGCAGTGCTGGATCGTCATCAGCCGGCTTGTAGTAAGGCGGCAGGTACGGATCCTTTTCCAGTTCCTCATCCGAAATCGGAATGCGAAGCAGGTCGCGCAGACCCTTCAGGTCCTCAACGGTTAGCTTCTTCATCTGGTGGGTTGCGTTACGACCAGCGAAGTGGGGGCCAAGCGCGTAGCCCTTAATGGTGTGCGCCAAAATGACGGTCGGCTGGCCAGTGTGCTCAACGGCCTGCTTGTAAGCGGCGTAAACCTTGCGGTAATCGTGGCCACCGCGACGCAGTGCCCAGATCTCGTCGTCGGTCCAGTCCTTCACCATCGCCTTCGTGCGCGGGTCACGGCCAAAGAAGTGCTCACGGACGTAAGCACCGTCGTTTGCCTTGAAGGTCTGGTAGTCACCGTCGAGGGTCTCGTTCATGACGTTGACGAGAGCCCTGTCCTTGTCGGCTTCGAGGAGCTGGTCCCAGCCACGGCCCCAAACGACCTTGATTACGTTCCAACCGGCGCCGCGGAAGAACGCTTCGAGTTCCTGAATGATCTTGCCGTTACCACGGACAGGGCCGTCCAGACGCTGCAGGTTGGCGTTTACGACGAACGTGAGGTTGTCCAGTCCCTGCTGTGCAGCTAGCTGGAGCATGCCGCGTGATTCGGGTTCGTCCATTTCGCCGTCGCCAAGGAATGCCCAGGTGTGCTGCTGGGAAGTGTCCTTGAGGCCGCGGAGGTGCAGGTACTTGTCAAACCAAGCCTGGTAGATAGCTTCTGCCGGGCCCAGACCCATTGAAACGGTCGGGTACTCCCAGAACTCCGGCATCTGGCGCGGGTGCGGATAGGACGGCATGCCGTGCTCGCTTGAGACCTGCTGGCGTAGCCCATCCATCTGCTCCTCGGTTAGGCGGCCTTCGAGGAAGGCGCGTGCGTAAACGCCGGGGGAGGAGTGTCCCTGGAAGAATACGTGGTCGCCACCGCCGGGGTGGTCCTTGCCACGGAAGAAGTGGTTAAATCCGACCTCGTAAAGGGTGGCGACGGAAGCGTATGAGGAAATGTGGCCACCGACGGCGACGCCAGGACGCTGAGCGCGGGTTACTTGGACAGCTGCGTTCCAACGCATCCAGCGACGGTACTGACGCTCGGTGGTTTCGTCTCCGGGGAAGTATGGTTCCTGTTCGACGGGGATCGTGTTGATGTATGGCGTTGTCAGCTCAAGCGGAATTTGAACGTCTTTGCGACGAGCTTCTGCGAGCATGTGTAGCAGAATGTAACGAGCGCGCGGGCGGCCCTTCTCTTCAATCAAGCCATCGAGAGATTCCAGCCATTCCTCAGTTTCCTGCGGGTCGTTGTCTGGTACCTGACTCAAGATGCCGTTGACTACGGGACGGTGGTCATGTTCAGCCACGAATCCTCTTTTCTCTCAGGCGATCCATATGGATCGCACGTCTTCGTGCATTCTTACCTATCATCGCGGGTTTTTGTGCAAAATGCATCAGCTAAACCTATTTTGCATAGCTGGTTGTTACGAAATGCACAGGCTGAGAGTCATTGTAAAACGCGTGTTAAAAAGCTACCCAAGTTCCGGTAGTTGGAAGATTGCGCCTATATGGCGGCATTTGGCCTATTTTTCGATACACTAGGGCGCGTGACATCGAATACTGATTTCCGAAAGGCGGATCCGAAGGCCCTAGAAAGCCTCGGCTTTACAAGCGGTCAAGTTATCCAGGAGTTTTACTGGGACGAAGACGCAGACGACGATTTGCGCTCCGCTATTGAAAAATCGACGGGTGAAGAGCTCGCCGATGTTGATTACACAGGTCTTATTGATGGCGTAATTATCTGGTGGAGGTCAGATGACGCTGAAGAGGAAGACCTAGTTGATGTTCTGCTGGATGCATCTGCAAACCTCGATGACGGTGGTGTCGTGTGGGTTCTGTCGCCCAAGTCGGGTGCTAAGAACCACGTGCCCCCAGAAGATGTTGATGATGCCGCCAAAGTGGCCGGCATGAGTGCAACTTCGGCAACCATGGTGAGTGATAACTGGGCGGGGATGCGCCTAGTGGCACCAGTGAGGCAGTCGCAATAGACAGTTATTAATGAGAATCTCGCCACTGTTTTCGAAAAAGACGGTGGCGAGATGAAATTCGCTCCCGGATGTGTGTATGCTGATCTGCGTGCAAACTTCCAAAGGGAGTTTGGGCCTATAGCTCAGTTGGCTAGAGCGCCACGTTTACACCGTGGATGTCGGGGGTTCGAGTCCCTCTGGGCCCACCATCAGACCCGCGTAATCACGCGGGTTTTTTCGTTTCTACGTCGCTCCCTCTCGGGACTGGCGTTCTCTATGCTCGTTCCGATCCCTATCTAACGCCAGGATCCAAATCTAAAGAATCTAAAATGTCTAAACTGCCCGTGTTAATCTAAAGGGAACTTGTCCGAGCGAAGACAGTTTGGAGCGAAATGTCTAACCCATTTACGCCTACGTTTGGAGTTTCGCCCGCTATTTTGGCGGGACGGTCGGAACTCATTAGCGATTTTCGTCTTGCACTTGCTGAAGGTCCGGGCAATCCTTTCCGTGCGATTATTATCTCTGGTTCCCGAGGAGTCGGGAAGACCGTACTGGTCAATGAGTTCGAAGACATCGCCGCAGAGCAGGGATGGGTAACGATTCGTGCCTACCCATCGGCAGAAATGATCTCAACCCTTGTTGAGACCACGATCCCAGAAGCCATCGAACTGGTTGCCCAAAAGGGCGATACAAAGGTTCTGACCGGAGCTTCGATCAGTGGTATCGGCTCAATCAGTTTCACCACGGATCCGAACTATGTAAAGCCCGTCCGGACGCTCATTACGCAGTTACGGAAACTGTCCGAACTGCTTTCGGATTCAGCGGGAATATTGATCACCCTGGATGAACTTCAGGGGGCCGATTCCGCCCTCATGCACGAATTGGGAACGGCGGTTCAAGACTTAATGCGAGACCGCCATGATGTAGCGTTTGTCGCTGCGGGGCTACCGATTGGTGTGGATGAGCTCTTGCAAAACGAGGGAACTACCTTCCTGCGCCGCGCTGTGCGTGTTGAGCTTAACGAGGTCGATGCAGACGATGCGAAGGCAATGTTCGTCAAGACTGTTCAAATTGGAGGGCGGAGCATGACGGACTCCGCGGCGCAAGAGGCTGTTGAGATCTCCAGGGGGTACCCCTACCTGATGCAGATCCTGGGTTCACTTTCATGGGCGCAGGCAAACCTGGACAAGACTGACAAAATCACCAGTGACACCGTGGATCGGATCAGAGACAAGGCGATTGCGCGACTTGGATTGCAGGTGCACAAGCCTTCCCTCCACAACCTTCCAGTCCGCGAACTCGAACTGTTACAGGTCATGGCAAACCTAACTGACGGCGACGGGCCGGTCAGTACGGCCGACATCGCAAGCGCGCTTGGCGTTGAGCCAAACCGGATCTCTATGGCCCGCAGC
>DUQT01000018.1 GCA_012837655.1 Actinomyces sp.
AACTCAGCGGCGACTTCCCAGGGCTGGCCCAGTGCTTCCAACGGTTCCATTTCCGCTTCTTCGGCCTGGTCTAAAGCCGCCAAAACCGCTTCGTCAGTGGCCGCCGCCGGCCAGGAATAGTAGCGGTTCAACAGCGCGCGAAGTTGTGCAACCCACTGCTTTCTTGATGCGTCCCAGTTCAGCTCAGGCCACTTAGCCTTCCCCGCGCGCACACCCATCACGGCGGCACCCAGGGCCACCGCGACTAGTAGGCCGCGTGGGAATCCGACACTCATCGACTCCATTTCCGTCAGCGGCGCGAATGAGCGAACAAACGTCACCGTCGCAATCAGCCACGTAACCGCAGAGAAAACCGTGAGGCCGCGCCGGCCAAACGACCACTCGCGGTGCACCACAGGAATACCCACCAAAGCCATAGTCACCAACGTGGCAAACATTAAGTGGCCGGGTTTCGCAGCTGCGTCCTCGAAAATCGAACCCGTCGAAAAAATGCTTACGAACCCGGAAAAAAACGCGAGCGCAATCCAAACCATCTTTCGCGTCGACCACAGTTGCGAAGTGGATTCGCCGGGGTGGGTGTAGCAGCTCACGGATTCCTACTTTCTTGAGGGCGCGGCAAGGGCGCGCGAAACCTTTCGGCCAGGGCTTTCGCGGACGCGGGGCATTTCGGACGTTCTCGTCGCGGGCGGTTCCGCGCCTTGCGGCATGGGCGTCATTGATTCTACAAGGATGCCCGAGGGCGTTCTTAGTCGACCGATTGGATATGCCACGGACACGCCAAGCGCACGGTGGCCGGCGCCACATTTTGTGCAGTGTGAAATTAAACTCTCACCAAAAGGTGGACGGGGTTGGCAGATCGCTTGAGGAAGTGCATAAACTCTTGGATATATAGGCATTAAGGGACATCCTGAACCAGAAGGGAGGGGTCATGACACAAACGTCCACAGGCGCGTCCAAGAGTGACACGGCGATGATTGTGCTTGAAAACCTCTCCAAGAGGTACGTCCTGCGCGGAGGCAACGAAGTCGAAGCGCTCAAGAACGTGAACCTGACCGTTAACGCTGGATCCATTCACGGCATTGTTGGTCAATCTGGTGCTGGAAAATCAACCCTCATTCGTTGCCTGACCGGTCTGGAACAGCCCACTGAGGGCAATGTTTACCTGGATGGTAAGCAAATCACCGGACTGGGACACAACACTTTGCGTAAGGAACGCCGCAAGATCGGCATGGTTTTCCAGTCCGCTAACCTGCTCGATTCGCGCACGGCGCTAGAAAACATTGCCTACCCGCTCAAGATCGCTGGCGTTGGCAAGAAGGAACGCCAAGAGCGAGCCAAGGAACTGCTTGAAATCGTTGGACTAGCGGGACGCGGAGACTCCTACCCCTCACAACTTTCGGGTGGACAGCAACAGCGCGTAGGTATCGCGAGGGCACTCGCGGCTAAGCCGGAAGTTGTCCTGTGTGACGAGCCGACCTCCGCCCTCGACGCTGAAACAACCCGCCAAATCCTGACTTTGCTGGAACAAATCCGCGACACGATGGGCGTAACTGTTGTCATCATTACGCATGAGATGGGTGTCGTTCGCGAAATCTGTGACTCTGCGACAATGCTTGAACACGGCCAAATTTTGGAAACCGGGCCGGTACGCAAGATTGTTGCGAACCCGAAATCGAAACTGGCACGCGAACTCGTCCCAATGCCATCCCTTGACGACGCGGACATTCCGGAGGGAACCACTGTTTTGGACGTAATGTTCACGTCCAAACCCGGTGTGCCCACGGGAGCTACCGTACTTTCCCTAGCGTCGCGCATGGGCGCTGACGTTGCGGCTGGAACTTTTGAATCTATGGCTGAAGTGCAGGTTGGTCGACTAGCTTTGACGGTCCCAACCATTCACCTGAAGCAGATTATGGAAACCCTCGAACAAAACGACATTGCAGTGGAGGTCAGGTCATGAGTATCTTGACAGCTGCAAACACGGTCGCGTTCGCTTTGGCGGAAGCGGAGAAGGGCGTGTGGTTCGACAACCCCGCAATTCGCGAGGCGTTTTGGCCCTCCGTTTGGGAAACGCTCGTCATGACCGGGTGGTCAACTCTGATCACTGTGCTTGTCGGAACCCCGCTGGGCCTGCTACTGGTCGCAACGGCTCGGGGTGGCCTGCTACCCAACCGCGTGGCGAACCAGACCCTTGGTTTTATCGTGAACGTTGGCCGTTCGATTCCATTCATCATCTTGCTTATCGCGATTCTGCCCTTCACGCGATGGGTCGTGGGAACAACTCTGGGCTGGAAAGCAGCAGTAGTTCCCCTAACTGTGGGAGCAATTCCCTTCTTCGCTCGACTGGTTGAAACGAACGTTCGTAGCGTTCAGAGCGGAAAAAT
>DUQT01000206.1 GCA_012837655.1 Actinomyces sp.
CTTGCCCGGCCGGTCGCCCGTGTTGGTGACGGGCACGGTGACCGAGTTCAACGTTTCGTATGGATTGCCGTGGATGTCTTCGGGTTCGTCAACCTCCGGTTCAGCGACCGTTGCGTCGCCGTATTCCCAGGTGGTGTAGCCATCCCCGAAACCGAACGGAAGCAGCGGCTTCACGCCCTGCTTGGCGTATGCGCGGTAGCCGATGAAGACGCCCTCGTCGTATCGGACGATGCCGTCTTCGGGCACATTCTGCGGGGCGATTACCGCGCCCGGCGCCGGCCAAGTGGTTGGCATGCGGCCGCCCGGTTCAGCGTCGCCGGATAGTACGTCTGCGATTGCGTTACCCATTTCTTGGCCGGGGAACCACACGAGCATGACCGCAGCCACGTCCTCGAACCACGGCATTAAAACGGGCGCGCCGGCGTTGACTAGGACGATGGTTTTGTCGTTGACTTCGGCGACGCGGCGGACCAGTTCGTCTTGGCGGCCGGGTAGGTCGAGGTCCGTGCGGTCGAAGCCTTCGGATTCGACCTCTTCGGTGGTGCCGACGATGACGACGGCGACTTCGGAGTTGCGGGCGGTTTCGACGGCGCGTTCGATTTCTGTTTCTGGGTCGCCAAATGGTTCACCGATGTTGAGTTGGAAGCCCCAGTAGGGGTTGCCGATCTCGTCGGGGCGGCTAGAAATGAAGGAAAAGTCGATGTCGACGGATTCGCCTGCCTGCAGTTCCACTTCGGTGACGTGTTGCGGAGGGGTCATCAGGACCTCGACGAAATCTTCGTCGCCAGACATCTGCGAGTCCACACTGATCTTCGTTTCGCCATCCACATCCAGGCGGATTCGGCCGGCAGCAGACATGCCGATGCGGTAGTTTCCGGCTTCGTCGGCGACGATCGTTGTGCGTCCGCGGATTTCGGCGACGTCTTCGGGTTTGAAGTCGGGACCAAAGCCGTTTACCCAGTTGAACTGGGCGACGCGGTGGTGGCGCGTATCCAAAATTTCGCCGTTTGTTCCAATGAATTCGAGGACGATGCCGGGCTTGCCATCAACCTGATTGAACTGTCCGTGCGCGACCGGTACGCGATCGGTGGCGAGGACGCCGGGCGCGTAGGAGACCTCTGCGGCAGAGAAACGGTTGCGGATTGCCTCGAGCGGGTGGGACACGCGATCAGGGAAAACGGATGCGGAACCGCCGCCCTGCGCGCGACCAGCCCGCGCGTTTGGTCCGAGCACCGCGATCGACTTAACAGAATCCGCGAGCGGCAAGACATCCCTATTGCGCACGAGCACAAACGATTCAGTTGCCAGGCGGCGCAGGAATGAGCGCGTTTCTTCGTCCAGCGTCCAGTCGGTTACGGACTCGTCGGTATGCGCCGCCTGTTCGGGTGCGTTGTCAGCATCGCCCTCGTCGCCAAATCGCAAGGCGCCCACACGCAAAGCCAGCGTGAGGTATCGAAGGACGGCGACGTCGATGGTTTCTTCGGTGACTTCGCCGGATTCGACGGCGGCCCGCATGTCGTCCCACGGCGTTTTCGGGCCGGGCATCGCCAGGTCAAGGCCGGCGTTGATTGACGCGGTTGAACGGGTCGCGCCCCAGTCGGACATGACGAGGGCGTGGGTGCCCCACTCGTCGCGGAGGAGTTCCTCCTGGAGCGGAGATTCCGTCATGAACACGCCGTTTACCTGGTTGTACGAGGACATGTAGGTCCACGGCCCGACGGTTTCTTCCACCTGTTCGAACGGCGCAAAGTAGAGTTCACGCAGCGCGCGTTCGTCGATGATGTTGTTCACGGTTAGGCGGTCGGTTTCCTGATCGTTTGCGACGAAATGCTTCAGACAGGCGGCCTTGCCGCCGTCCTGGATTCCGCGGACGTAGCTGGCTGCGATCCCGCCGGTTAGGACCGGATCTTCCGAAAAGCATTCAAAGTGTCGGCCGCCCAGCGGCGTGCGATGCAAGTTGATCGTCGGTGCGAGGATGACGTCGACGCCCTTCTTGCCGGCCTCCCGCGCCAGCAGGTTGCCGACCTGCTCCATTAGGTCGTCATTCCACGTTGCCGCCAACCCCGTCGGCGAAGGCGTATTCGCCGAAGACTTCCGGTCATCCCAATCCGTCCCGCGCACTCCGACAGGCCCATCGGACGTGACGATCGAGCGCAACCCAATCCGCTCAATCCCCGCAACCGACCAGTTATCTTGGCCCGAAAGTAGCGAAATCTTTTCCTCAAGCGTCAGTTCTTGAACGAGGTCCATCAAACGGTATGCGTCAGTCATATGCTTCCTTCAGCGCTGAATCGGATCAGTGGCGGCAGCATGCCGTGTTTCCAAATATAGCGCGAAGGGCACGTCCTCTTGAATGAAAATATTCAGGAGGACGTGCCCAGTTTGGCCGAAGGCACTGGAATGCAAGGAGCTATCGGATTTTAGAAGTCATCATGTTTCGCGCGGTTGGCTTCGATGTCGGCTTCGGTTTCCGCCCACGGGTCGACGACAACGCGGATCGGGTTTCCTTCCTTGGTTTCCACGATCTCGATGCCGCGCTTGATGTCTTTCAGCGGAATGATCTTGGAAACTGACTTCGAAAGGTCCAGGCGGCCAGCCTTGATCAGTTCAGCCAGTAGGTAGATATCGACGGCTTTGTAACCCAGGTGGCCAATGGCTTCTTTACCCTGGAGGCCGAAGTTGAGGATCGGACCACCATCAATGTCCTGCCCAGATAGGCCAACCAGTACGGCACGACCGTGGAAATCTAGGGACTCAATGGCCTGGCGGAAGGTTGCTTGGATACCGACGGCGTCGAAAGCAACGTCAATCATGCGGCCACCCGTTGCTTCCCGGAGTTTCTTCATCAAATCTGGTTCGTTCGAGTGGAAAACGTAGTCAGCTCCGAGTTCTTTAGCGCGTTTAAGAACATCCTCGTTCACGTCCAAACCGATTACGGGGACAGCGCCGGCGAGTTTCGCTATCTGCACGATGTGCGTGCCGATACCGCCAAGGCCCCACACGGCAACCGCGTTGCCAATGGAGACTTTGCCGGTGCGCTTCACGGCTCCAAACGGTGTTGCGACAGCGTCGGCTAGGATTGCTGCCTGTTCCATGGGAACTCCGTCGGGAATGCGGGTCATACCGGCCGCGGGAACGACGACGTACTGGGCCCAAGCTCCGTCGTATGCAAACGCCATGAGGCGCATGTCTTGACAGTTAGCGAAGTTACCTCGGCGGCATTCGCGGCACACACCGCAGGGTTTGCCGGACACGGGGATGACCTTGTCTCCGACCTCCCAGGCTGTTACGCCGGGGCCGAGTTCAACAATTTCGCCAGAGCACTCGTGGCCCTGCGTGACCACGGGAAGTTGGGGTGGAAAGTTCCCATCAATCAACGAAAGATCCGAGTGGCAGATACCGCAGTAAGCAACTTTCAGCAGGACCTCGCCAGGTCCTGGTTCGGGGATCGGCACTTCCTCAACAGTAATTTCTTTTGTATCGGTATATAGGCGTTGGGCGAGCATTGTGCCTTGCACGATCTACTTCCAATCTGGGGCGTTAAGCCTCTGCTAGTGGTTTGGATCCGCCACCAGTCCTCCGCCATAACGCCACACTGCGCTGTGCGGTCGAACCCAGTAGCTGGAACATATTTCCCACCATACGCCTGTAAAAATAATCAGTGACTTCTTTTAGGGACAAATTTTGACGACACCGAACGGCGGGCGCCCAGATGACACGAGATATCAACACCCAAAAACACGAAAAATCCCGCGACATATGCGGACATATGTCGCGGGAGATCACAACGCGGTAGCGGTGGGATTTGAACCCACGGTGGCTATGAACCACACGGCATTTCGAGTGCCGCACCTTCGGCCGCTCGGACACGCTACCTTAGGTGAACTTTCGTTCAGCTATACATGTTACATGGTCCGCCTAGTAGAGAAAAACCCGCGTAGCTGAATCTCACACTCCGTCTTCAACACGTTTGGGACGACCTCCACTTGATGGTTGAGTCGAGAGTCCCTCACAACGTCACGAACCGACCCGGCAGCACCGGCCTTTGGATCCCAGGCTCCCATCACCAGGCGCCTCACCCGCGAGTTCACAATCGCGCCCGCACACATCGTGCACGGCTCCAAAGTTACGACCAGCGTCAGGTCGTCCAGCCTCCACGTTCCCTTCTTCTTCGCGGCCTCTCGCAGTGCCATGATTTCCGCGTGGCCGGTTGGGTCGGCGTTGGCTTCTCGCGTGTTCCAACCTTCACCAAGGATGGTGCCCCACTCATCGATCACTACTGCACCGACCGGCACATCTCCGCCCTCGCGCGCACGATTCGCCAAAAATAGGGCGCGCCCCATCGCGTGTTCGTAGATTTCCCGCTTATCGGTTGGGCTGGGAACCGGCCTGCTATCCGAAGAACCTGCGGTTCGACTGCGAAGTGTTAACTGGTCATCTCGACGCGCGCCAGCACGCGTCACCGTAGATTGCATAGGAGTCTGTTGCGAAAATCTACGTGATTTTAAAGCATCGTTAGCGGTAACTCTAGTACTTTGGTCTCTTTGCGCTCGGGAGCGGTGAATATCAGCACGCTTTGGAAAATGGTGGTCGGACATAGCCCTATATCGTAACCGAATAACCTGAAAGAATCCGGCGAGTATTAACCGCGGCGTTGCCTGGGACTGTACGGTATAAGTATGCGCTTACATGTTGCTGATCACCCGCTAATAGCTCACAAGTTGACCGTTCTTCGTGACGAGAAAAC
>DUQT01000003.1 GCA_012837655.1 Actinomyces sp.
GGCAGATGAGGCGCGGTTTAGAACCTGATTGCGTCGATTGGCTTCACGCGCACGGCGATAGTAGCCGGAATAATTCCCGCAAGGGCGCCCACACCCGCAGCGATGAGCACACCCAGCAGGGCTGCCGACATCGGGTACGGCACTGAATCGAACGGAATGGGGAATCCAATCAGATCTGCAGGCATGAAGCGAACAGTGAAAATCGACAGCATGACGCCAACGCATCCTGCGGCTGTTGTGGCTACGACGGATTCTAGGAAAACGGAGAAGAACACTCGCCGAGCTGACGCACCCATTGCGCGTCTGATGCCGATCTCGCGGATGCGTTGACGAACCGTCACGATAGACACAGTTAGAAGGCCAAACGCGCCCAGGGAAATGACAATTCCGCCGATTATCGAAACCACAGTGGTTAGGACTGCCTGCTGTTCAGCTCCGATCTCTCCAGTCCCTTCTGAGTAGTTAGAGTTGACGTCAAAGCTCGTGTCCAGTTCTGATCGAAGCGTACTGAGGGCTACATCGTTGGCGAGTTTCTCTTCACCAACTGGCGCTAAGAGCCGCAGTTCGCCGCCTTCAAGATGCGATGCGGACACACCTTTCAACTTTGGTGCAGAAGCCATGAGGCCGTCATAATGCATAAAGATTTGGTTGACTTCCCACTCAGCCTGTTCCTTTAGCACGCCCACTATCGTGAGCGTCAGGCCGGGATCACCTGTGACGAACATTCGTGGCATGGTCTGTAACGAAGGAGAACCAATCATTTTCCACAATCGTTCGTTTATGACAACGGGGTTCATCTGCAGTAACGCATCCGAATCGGTTAGGTTGCGCCCCTGCAGGATCTCTCTGGCGAAAAACTTAGAGTAGATCGGGTCAACGCCCGTTAGTTCTACGTATGTGCCCCAGCAGTCCTGTGTCTGCTCATCGCATTTGGATGTCCAGTTACTGGTGTAAACCTCGGGATTTAGGGTTACGGATCGCGACCAGTTGGTCACTTCCAAGCTTTCTGCCGTTGCTCGCGCAGCCGCGCCGAATCTACTGGTCGGAATCCCATTAGCGCCTTCGACTAGTTGAACGACGCCTTCATCACCGGCCTGCTGCGCAAGCCACGGCGGCGCATACGGATCCACCTGTTCGCCTTCACTGATCTCGTTGGCGTACAGCGTGATCATGCCAGGTCGGTCACCTGAAACAGTGCGGTAGTAGTCATCAACTGCAGACAGCATTCCACCAAAGGCCAACACGGTCGCCATCGCCCACACCGCGACGCCGACACCCACTAGGGAAAGAATGAAGCGGCCCTTATTGATCTTGATTTCGCCCCAGGCTTCGATTAGGGCACCCAGAATCGAGTTCACTCTTCTACCTCTCCAAACTGCCTAGTGGTAAGAGCAACGTCGATCTGCTCATGGGTACGCTCATGTAGCTGGCCATGCACGATTTGATAGATCCGCTGCGCGCGGGCAGCTACCTGCATGTCATGTGAAATGACTACCAGCGCCGAGTTCATCTCATGCGCCACCTCTTCAAGCAGGTCGATCACGCGGTTACCAGTTTCCACGTCCAGAGCGCCCGTCGGCTCATCCGCAAGGATTACATGGGGCCGGCGAACCAGTGCCCTCGCGATTGCCACGCGTTGTTGTTCACCACCGGAGAGCTGGCTTGGCATTGCGTACAAACGATCGCCCAGGCCAACAAGGTCCAGCATGTCCGCAGCAAGACGGGACCGCCGAAATAAGTCTTTACTCGAGGACGAATAAAGTAGTGGTGCCTCCACATTTTGCAAAGCCGTTCGCGCATTGAACAGGTTGAACTGTTGGAACACAAAGCCAAAGGAAGTGCCCCGCAGAGCTGCGCGTTTACTTTCCGACAGGCGTGCTACGTCCTTGCCCTCAAAAATGTAGGTCCCCTCATCTGGTAGGTCCAGCATTCCAATGATGTTCAAAAGCGTGGACTTACCAGTACCGGACTGGCCAACAATCGAGATGTGTTCACCGCCCTCAACGCGCAGGTCAATTCCGCGAAGGATGGGAAGTGGCTTGCCGTTTTGGAGGGTAACTGTCCTCGCTACTCCCGTTAGTTCAAACACGTTAGCCGCCGATCCCCATTTCGGGGTCCATGTTTTGATCGTCGTCGGTCTGGCGTGGCACGTATTCGAGGATCTCCTGACCTTCCGCTAGCCCCTTCGTGATTTCAATCTGGTATCCATCTGAAACACCAAGCGAAACCTCAACCTTTTCCGGCTTCTGCGTAATGTCGTCGACAGGCAGGTAAACATTCCCCGTCTTGAAGCGGCCTTCCACAGCCGTTACAGGGACCAGGAGGGCGTTGCTTGTCTGACCACCGTGGATAATGAGCTTCGCTTTCACCCCGTCAAACACAAGTTCGGACTCGGGGATATCACACCGTAGTTGCGGGCCGGCGCCCTTGCCCTCCGGGTCATCCTTAGACGGTGTACCAGTAAAGGTCTTGAGCCCAGTGCAAGTGAACGGGGCGGGACCTCCAGTTACTGCAAGTTCCGCTTCCTTCGGGATGCCCTGCAAAGAGTAGAGCTGGTCAGGAGTTACCGGTACCTCTGCGTGGAAAGTATCCGGTAATACTGAGCCAAGGTCCATACCAACTTCGACCTCTTGATCTATTAGAGCATCGAGGGATAGTGTGCCCGGTGCTGGCGCAAAAACATCGTGGTAGGTCTCGATAGGAGCTGAGGGTTCAGCTTCAGGATCGTCCATTTCAGGGACTTCAGTGTGAAGAATCTGCAGGATCGGGTCGCCTTCATTGACGGCCGCTCCATCGGCGGCATACAACCAAACGATCTTTCCAGCGGTAGTAGCTTTAACAGCTTCTGACTCATTGCGAACTACAGACGCATCGAGTGTTATTTCGTGCGACAAATCTCCTCGGGTAACAGAAACCGTTGGGAAGGTGAAGTTACCGTCTCCGGTGATTTCCTCTATCGATTGCTGATTAGGGAAGAATGCGAACTTAACAAGCGCTATAGCTATAACTATCCAAACCAAGAGTTTGAGAATCTGAAGTATGATAGTCCTGGTTGGATGCGCATCCATGCGGTACACCTTTACACCGGTAATAATGAAATGTTTCTGACTGTAGATTTTACTACCGCAAGACACTCATGACGATATTTTTACGAAACCGTAACCTTAGTTCGTCGCTGGTGACGACTACTCTATCGGCGGTGTTAACGCACCAGTTCCGGCCGCAAGAAAAAGCTGGGTGCGCTCGCCAGCTGCTTTTTGGGTTTGCGTGGCGGTTTGTTTTTGGGTGTTTGTTTGTGGAATGGTTTTTGGGGGGAGGAACCGTTGTGTGGTTCCTCCCCCCATTTGTGTGGTTTTGGTTGCGGTGGTTTCCTACTCTCCCACACCCGGTGGGGTGCAGTACCATCGGCGTTCATGGGCTTAGCTTCCAGGTTCGGAATGGTGCTGGGCGTTTCCCCATGGCTATGACCAC
>DUQT01000207.1 GCA_012837655.1 Actinomyces sp.
AGACCTGGGATGAATGGAACACCGACTTCGCACCGAAGCTCGCTGAAGCCAACCCGGACGTCACCCCGCTGGTAATCCCGGACGGCTCGCTGTACATGGACTGGTACTTCCAGGGCATGGTTTGGTCAATGGGTGGATCCTACTCCAACGACTTCACGATGAACATGTCCTCGCCCGAAACCGTTAAGGCCGGCGAGTTCCTCCAGTCCCAGTTCGAACAGGGCTACTTCAAGGCCGTTAAGGAAGCCACCGCACCGTTCGTATCCGGCCAGGGCGCCGCGATGCTGGAATCCACCGGATCGCTAAACGCCGTTTCCGAAGACGGCAAGATCAACGTTGGCACCGCTTTCCTACCTACCCCCGAGGGCGTTCCCGGATGCCCGACCGGTGGTGCTGGCATCGGAATCTCCGCAAAGTCTGAAAAGAAGGAGGCCGCCGCTAAGTTCCTCGCATTCCTAACCAACGCGGACAACACTGTGAAGTTCTCCCAGTCCACCGGCTACATGCCGGTCCGCACCTCGGCTAAGGAAACGCCGGAAGCACAGGCCTACTTCGAAGAAAACCCGAACTTCAAGACTGCTGTTGACCAGCTCGAGTTCACCAAGAAGCAGGACGCCGGCCGTGTCTTCGTTTCCGGTGGCGGCATGCGCATCGGCGCAGCCCTGGACAAGATCGCTCAGGGAGCTGACGTCGCAGAAGCCTTCAAGCAGATCGATGAAGAGCAGCAGGCAATCATCGACTCTGACATCAAGCCGAAGCTCAAGTAACTATCAAGAGCTGACGCCGTTCTGAGGCAGTCTTCAACAAGCAGATCCAAACAGGAATCTGCCGGCCGCGCCTCAACCCCGCGTGGTGTGGGGCGCGGCCAACACTCAGAACGCCAAACAAGGACTGGTAGTAAACAAAGGAAAACCCGTGGCTAGTGTGACTTTTGAATCTGCAACCCGCACCTTCTCCGGTGCAAACAAGCCAGCTGTTGACGCCCTCAACCTCCACATTGAAGACGGCGAATGCGTCGTCCTGGTTGGACCATCCGGGTGCGGAAAGTCGACCTCACTTCGAATGGTTGCAGGCTTGGAACCAACCACCGAAGGTCGCATCCTAATCGGCGACAAGGACATGACTGGCGTGCGCCCGCGCTCGCGTGACGTTGCCATGGTGTTTCAGTCCTACGCCCTGTACCCAAACATGACAGTCGCGCAAAACATGGCCTTCGCGCTTGAAAACATGAAGGTCAACAAGAGCGAAATTAAAGACCGCGTGCAGTGGGCCGCAAAAATGCTGGAGCTCGACGAACTCCTAGAGCGCAAGCCCTCCGCACTTTCTGGCGGTCAGCGTCAGCGCGTCGCAATGGGACGCGCAATCGTTCGCAAACCCACCGTGTTCTGCATGGACGAGCCACTTTCCAACCTGGACGCCAAACTGCGCGTCACCATGCGCGGCGAAATCGCGAACCTGCAGCGTAGCCTGGGAGTAACCACCGTTTACGTCACCCACGACCAGGTTGAAGCAATGACGATGGGCGACCGCGTCGCCGTCATGCGCGACGGCAAACTACAGCAGGTCGACACGCCAGAGCGCCTATACGCGCAACCGAACAACGCTTTCGTGGCCGGGTTCATCGGTTCGCCCTCAATCACGCTGTTCCACGCGCCCGTCGACGCCGGACACGCACTGCTCGGCAGCTACGTCATCGACCTTCCGCGCCACGTCGCCGAAAAAGCCGGTAGCAATATCGTCATCGGCGTTCGTCCAGAATCGTGGGACGTCGTTTCACCTTCCGAGGGCGGAATTGCGGTTCGTGCCAACCACATGGAGCTACTTGGATCCCAATCGTTCCTGTACGGCGAAATGGTTGAAGCCAACGGAGTGACGACCACTCCCGAACGCATCGCAGTCCTACTGCACCGCAAGGCGCGCCCCGAGCCGGGCGACATCATCCACGTACGCCCGCAAGCAGACGAAATCCACTTCTTCGACGCAACAACCGAGCAAGCGATCCGATAACCGATTATTGCGCGGCTGATGGGCGGACCCCGACCGGGGTCCGCTTTTGTGTGGCTTCATGGCGCGTCAAAGCAAAGCGCGGTAGGCGACCTGCCCGCGCGAGAAACACATGTAGCGACTACGCGCGGCGCCGGACGTCCAGCGCCGCGGCATTGTTTAGCGGCTCCACTTTTCGCCGCGGAAACACGCGGTTAGCAGGTCGCGAATGTCTTCCAAACGGGCGGTCTGCGGGTTGCCCGAGTGTGACTGGTAGTCGAATGCCAGCGAAACCAGGTCCTCGCGCTTGTGCGTGAACGTTGATTCGGTCATGCCCATGTCACGAAGCCTTGGGGTGAGTCCAAGCTGGTCGCGCAAGTCCTCCAGCGCCTTTGCGTAGGCCTCAACTGCGCCCTCGGAACCCACCTTGATATTGAGGTGACGCGTGATTTCTTCGCAACGCTGCGGAACCTGGAACGTTTCGTAGTTCGGCCAGGTGACCAGTTTGCGCGGCAGTGAGCCGTTGAACCGAACCACGTTCGGCAAGATCGCGGGTAGCAGTTGCTGGCGCGGTGTCCCGGAAAACTGGGCAAAGGTTTGAGCGATCGCGTCGGCTAGGCCCAGGCTCGTGTTGCCAAGTGCCGTCGACGTGAGCGAACCGGCGGAAATAGCTTCCGCGCGGCTGCGTTCACGAGCCGCGCTGTCCTCCTTGGCGTTAACGGCTTCGGGTAGGTGACGGAACGCGAGCTCCAGGCCGTGCAGCGCCAGCGCGTCAGTGTAGTCGGTCGCGTGGATCGAGAAGATCGCCTCGGTCGCCTGCGAGATCGTCTCAAACCCGCGGGCGGCAAGGACGTCGGGCTGCCACTGCGCAAGTTCCGGATCCAGAATCGAAACGCAGGGTAGGTAGGCCGACGATGAGATTAGACGCTCCAGGCCGGTTTCCTGATCAGTTATCGAAGCCTTCGCGGAAAGCGCTGCCTGTCCACCAGACGTGGTCGGCACGCAAATCAGCTGCGGATCCAAAATGCGCGACGGCAAACTGATCTGGTTCGCGCAAATGTCCTCCATGTTCGACTGGGGGATAACCAGCGCCACGCGCACAAACTTCGCCGCGTTGATCGTCGCGGTCGGGCCAAATGCCAGAATCGTATCCGGGTTAAACCCGGCGGTTTCACCCGCGGTCTTTTGTAAGAACTCAACGGTTGGTGTGCGCGGCACGTCGTCAATGATCTGAATCGAGCTGCGCTCCTTACGCGTGTGCAGCAGCGTCAGAAGTGTGCCCACCGCGTTCGAGTTCAGCGTCGCCCTATCCGTAAAAATAGTCACCTTCCCCAGGTCCGGCAGCGTTGCCAGCTGGCGAAGCGCGCCCGCACCCTGGTAGATCTTCGACGGCACCTGGAATGGAGTAATCACAGTGTTCCTCCGCCCAATCCTCTTAATATTGATCAAATTCACGGCGCTCACGTTGTTTGAAACCGAGTTGCGCCCATACGACCCGCATCCCAGCGTCAGCGAAGGAATGAACGCGTTAAACAGGCCGCCGATCGCGCCCTGTGAAGTCGGCGCGTTCTCCACGAGCCGCACCGCGTGCACACGACCTCCAAATTTTGCGATCACTTCCTGATCCCGACAGTGAATTGCAGCCGTGTGGCCCAGCCCGTCCTGTTCAACCATTTGTGCCGCCAGTTCGATTCCTTCGTCAGCGTCCTTGGCAGTTAATACCGCGAGGACGGGGCTCAGTTTTTCGCGAGTCAAGGGCTCGGAGTAAGACACTTCGGAACACTCAGCAAGTAGCGCCTTGGTTTCTTTGGGAACTTCGAAACCCGCTTCGCGGGCGATGCTGTAAGCGGGGTGGCCTACGATCCTGCCGTTCAGCTTGGCGGTCGCGCACTCCTCGGTGAACGCTTCGGCACCGAACAGGAGCTTTTCCAGCTTGGCCTTTTCCTGCTTGGATACGATGTAGCAGCCAAGTGCCTCGAATTTTTTCAAGGCGTCAGCTTTAACCTGCTTATCCAGGATTACAGCCTGCTCTGACGCACAGATCATGCCGTTATCAAAGGACTTCGAAGCAACCACGTCGTACACCGCGCGATCCAAATCCGCCGACGGATGAATGTAGGCGGGCACGTTTCCCGCCCCGACGCCAAGCGCAGGTTTACCGCACGAGTACGCGGATCGAACCATCGCGTTGCCTCCGGTAGCGAGGATGACAGCCACGCCCTCGTGATTCATTAACGTGTTGGTCGCATCCATGGACGGTTTTTCGATCCACTGGATGCAGTGCTTGGGGGCGCCAGCTTCGAGGGCGGCTTCGTAGACGATTCGCGCGGCTTCCACGGAACATTTCTGCGCGTTTGGGTGGAACGCGAAAATGATCGGGTTGCGCGTCTTTAGGCACATTAGGGATTTGAAGATTGTCGTCGAGGTCGGATTCGTGACGGGCGTGAGGCCGGCAACCACGCCAACCGGCTCGGCGATTTCGGTGATGCCGGTGAACTGGTCCTCCGAGATAACGCCAACAGTCTTAAGATCGCGCATGTAAGCGGTGACGTGTTCGGCGGCGAAAATGTTCTTAACAGTCTTATCCTCAAAGTTGCCGCGCCCAGTTTCTTCCACAGCCAGGTGAGCAAGAGAGGCGTGCGCATCGCGCGCGGCCTTCGCGGCGGCCTCGACGACCAGGTTCACAGTGTCCTGATCAAACGTGGTGAACTCGTCCAGGGCTCCAAGAGCCCGCTGCACAAGGGAATCAATCGTTTCAGAGATCGACGACATCGTTCTTTCTCCAATTCAGGCAAAGGGGCTTTAATGCCAACGTATGCGCGAATCCCGCGTAGTACAGGGCCTTTAGTCATTCGAGGGCGGAATTGGCCACACGTGAAATTCGGCACACAACGGATGAAATAACGTGCAGGTCTACTGGGAGAAGTTGCAGTGGGGCGCGGGTCGAGAGCTACGGTCAAGGGGACCGGGGGCCGGATCGGGCTACGAGCAGGGGGACCGGGGAGTCGAGGGGAGGGTTGGTCACGCATCGCAAGGGCACGCCTCGGAAGAGGCGAGTGGTGTGGGTTTTGGAACGGCTCTGCCGCGAATTGTGAAATATGATCACATGAGATGAACCATTCGAACTTCATGAAAGGCGGGAGGACGCGATGAGCAGCAGGTTTGAGACGCAGGACAAGCTAATCGAAGCTACCCGTCACATCATCATTTATGAAGGTATCGAAAGGTTTACACTCGACAATGTTTGCACGCGCGCAGGATTCAGCCGCGGGGCGTTTTATTCTAATTTCTCTGCGAAAGATACTCTGTTGGCTGCGCTCGCGGAAGACGAGTACACCGACCTCATTGACCGCCTAAACGCCAAAGTCGACGAGTGGCGCGAACACGGTGAACACGACGGCAAAGACCGCGCAGTCATGGAAGACCTACTCTTCGAGGCCCTCGACGCAATCGGAGTGAACCGGTCCCTGTACGTGCTTCACTCGGAGCTGTTAACCAGGTCCGTGCGTGACTCGGAATGGGGAGCGCGCCTTCTCGACCTCAACGATGAATTCATTCGCGCGCTAACCGCTGTCCTGGAAGCTATTTTTGCTGCTGCTGGGCGCAGGCCGACGCGGAAAATGCATGCTGTCACGCACGCGGTTATCGGGCTGGTGTTACGAGCCGCGGGGGTTGACGCCCTGCGAATGACTGCGAAGTACCGGTCTGAAAAGACAAAGTCGCGACTCGTGGGTCCCGCCATGGTGACGATCGATGCCGAAGAGATTCCGGATTCGCCATCGGTCGCCGATTCGCCCGCGCGCGACATCGTGGAAATGATCCTGCTGCTGCTTTACGCCGCGTCAGAGCCAATCAACGAATAGGAGCGGTCGCTCACGCGCCTCGGCCAGCCGCCGATACAACCGCGAGCAAAGCGCGGTCCGCAACAAGCCCAGCGCGGTCGCCTCACAGACCATGTGTATTCGCGAGAAGCGATACGACTGCGGTCGCTCACGCGCCGCCTAGAAAACTCGGGTCCGCCAGCATGCGGACCCTTTTTCATGCCTTCGATTTCGCTTATTTTGCGCGGAAAATCGGTTCATATACACAAATGTATTTGAGTCCAATTTTGACTGCCTTAAAGATAGTTGCACAGTTGACCACCGGCAGATTGGACGAATCGATGGGAGTTCCCTCGCGAGCATTTTCGCGAACCTCACCCCATGCGACCGCGCGCAAAACAGGCGTTGCGCCACACCTCGAAAGAGACGTGGAGGTTGCGTGGGAAATCGTCGCTTCGCGAACCCACGTGCCCGCTGTTGACTCCACGAACTCCGCGATTGCGCGTCGCTTTGCGTCGGACCCTCACCTGCCTTCATGGACGCTTTTGACTGCCGACCATCAAACCAGGGGACGAGGGCGTTATGGACGCACGTGGGTTGACGCTTCCAACGCACTGCTGGCATCGCTGTTCGTGCGCGTGCCAGATGAAAAGCTCGACTGGATAACCGCGCTGACAGGCCTTGCAATCGTGCGTGCACTAGACGACCTGTGCGGCGACACCTGTGGAAACATCGGCCTGAAATGGCCAAACGACGTGATTGTGGAAGGCCGGAAGGTTGCGGGGATACTCGCTGAACACCTGGGCACTTCCACCAATCGGGAAGCCAGCCACGCCCTCGTAATCGGAATTGGATTAAACCTGGCGCCAACAGATTCGGCCGCGGGGCCCAACGCCGGATACGTGCCTGTGACTGCCACGCACGATCAAGTTTTGGTGGCAATCATCGCGCACCTGCACGCCCTGCTTGGCCAGGGGTCAGAGGCGTGGAGGGATGCTTACTCCAGCAGGCTTATCGGCAAAGGCCAGCCGACCAGCATCACGCACGCCGATGGAACTCGCACGGACGCGGTCATCGTCGACGTCGATGACCGGGCCGGCCTGATTGTTTCCACTGGCGAATCGCTCCAAACCATTACGTGCGGCGACGTGGCCCTACCCGCATACAGCCCAAAGGAGGCTCGATGACTCCGATCCAAACCCTGCTAATCGCAAACCGCGGCGAAATCGCCGTGCGCGTGATTCGTACCGCTCGCGAAATGGGGGTGCACACCATCGCCGTTTACGCCGAACAGGACGTTCACACGCTGGCGTGCGACCTCGCGGATGAGGCCTACAGCCTGCGCGGATCCACAGCCGCGGATACGTACATGAATCCCACAGCCGTGCTGGCCGCAGCACACCGCTCCGGAGCGGATACCATCCACCCCGGCTACGGATTCCTGGCAGAAGATGCAGACTTCGCACAGGCCGTCGAAGACGCGGGCCTAACCTGGGTTGGACCGTCCCCGCAGGCAATCCGCTCCCTGGGCGACAAAATCCAGGCCCGCCAAATCGCAGAAGAAAATGGCGTCGGCACGATCCCTGGAATTTCAGATTCGATTGAGGGCGTTGATCAGGTCCTTGATTTTGGTGAGGCACACGGCTACCCGATCGTGCTGAAAAAATCCGATTCCGGAGGCGGCCGCGGCATCACGCGCCTGGACTCCGCCGATGAAGTGCGCCGCCACTTCAGCGACCTGCCCGCCGACACTGACTTCTCCACAACGTTCGTCGAAAAACTTGTCGAACGCGCCCGCCACGTCGAAACCCAGTGCATGCGCGACCGCGCCGGAAACTTCCGCGTCGTCACCACGCGCGACTGCTCCGTGCAGCGCCGCAACCAAAAAGTCATTGAAGAAGCTCCCGCCCCGCACCTGCCCGCCGAAGTCGATCGCGCCCTCGAACAGTGGTCAGCCGCCCTCTTCAACGCCGTCGATTACGTGGGCGTTGGAACTTGCGAATTTTTAGTCGACGAGGACGGGGCTGCGTACTTCCTTGAGGTGAATCCGCGTCTCCAGGTTGAGCACACCGTTTCAGAAGAAGTTGCGGGCATCGACCTGGTTCGCGAGCAGCTGCGCATTGCAAACGGGCTTGAACTCACCCCGGAAGTCGCGCCGCGCGGTCACTCAATCGAACTTCGCCTGACCTCGGAGAACCCAGCCGACGACCTGATGCCCGCAACCGGCACGATCACCGGCATTTCCTGGCCGGGCGGTCTGGGCGTGCGAGTCGACTCATTCGTCCGCGCCGGCGATGTCATCGGAGCTGACTTCGATTCCCTCATCGCCAAACTGATCGTCACCGGACCCGACCGCGCCACCGCGCTAGCGCGTGCCCGCCGCGCCCTCGTCGAATTTTCTGTCGATGGAGTGCCAACGTCCGCGCCGCTTATTAGCCACATTTTGAACCACGAAGACTTCATCGGTCCCGACGTTTCCGAGGACGCCACTGCGATTCCCGACCGGCGAGGCCGCGATGGCGCCCCCGGCAAGCGCCGCCTGATTCCGCCGAAGCCGCGCCGGTTTGCCGTCACTACGAAGTGGATGGAAAACGAGGGAATTCTGGGCGAGGTCAAGCAGAGCCTCGGTCCCGTTCAGTCCGAGGTCACGCCGGCCAACGAGGTCAAGTCCTTCGTCATCGAAGTGGCCGGCAAGCGCATGCACCTGAAACTTCCGGCCGGCATCATCGCGACCGCCCAGGCTGCCGCGCAGGCCACTGGCAAAGCTGGCGTCCCGGACATCGAAAAGCCGAAGCAGAAACTTCGCGGCCGCCGCGCCAACGGAAACGGTGCCACAGCCAAAGCCCCCGAGGGTGCCGACGCGGTTTCACCCATCCAGGCAACCGTCGTTCGCGTAGCTGTTGAACCCGGCGCACACATCGCCGAGGGCGACCTGGTCGTCGTCCTGGAGTCCATGAAGATGGAGAAATACATCTACGCCCAAGCCGACGGAACCGTCACCGAAATCCACGTAAACGCAGGCCAAAGCGTGAAAACCGGGGACCTACTCGTAAGCGTTAAGGAGGACGAATGAGCACTCCCAACCAGGCAACCGGCCAAGCTACCGGCGCGGCCGAAACCGCAACTGCTACGGCTGGGGCGGCAACTGGCGCACCCGCAACCGGCGCACCCGCAGCCACCTCAGCCGGCGCGGCGGCACCAGCGGAAGACGTGCAGCTGATCGACCGCTCAAACTTCGCAACCCGCGTCCAGGACCTGCTGGATTCCGCGGAGGAACGCGCCCGCAAACGCCAACACGCCAAGGGCCGCAAAACTGCGCGCGAACGCATCGACATGCTCCTGGACGAAGGTAGCTTCCAAGAAATCCACCGGTTCGCCGGCGGAGACCTCGACAAAGGCTTCCTCGGCTCCGCAGTCGTAACCGGATTTGGCAGCATCGACGGACGCAAGGTCGCCGTTTACGCCCAGGATTTCTCGGTCCAGGGCGGCACGCTCGGCGAAGTTGAAGGCCGCAAAATCACGCACCTCATGCGCCAAGCAGTTCGCCTGCGCATCCCGATCATTTCAATGCTTGATTCCGGTGGTGCCAGAATTCAGGAGGGCGTTGCTGCGCTCGCCCAGTACGGTGAGATCTTCAAGGCCACTACGGAAGCCTCCGGTGTTGTGCCCCAGATTTCGCTGATCCTTGGCCCCTGTGCCGGCGGCGCCGTGTACGGCCCTGCCCTGACGGACTTCATCATCATGACGCGCGAGTCGTCCTACATGTTCGTAACCGGCCCTTCCGTTGTGAAGGCAGTGACTGGTGAAGATGTTTCATCAGAAGACCTCGGAGGCGGAGCCATGCACAACTCCGAATCCGGTGTCGCCCACTTCCTTGCAGATGACGAGGACGAAGCGCTCGACTACACGCGCACGCTACTTTCTTACCTGCCCAGTCACTGTGAGGACGAACCGCCGCAGTTCGCTTTCGACCCGGTATCGGACGCGCCTCCCGCGCCGCATCTGGTAGGGGACCTGGTCCCAGAATCGCCGAAGCAGCCCTACGACATGGTCGAACTCATCGAGGCGATCGCTGATCACGAAGAGTTCCTAGAAGTGCAACCCCTATTTGCGCCATCTGTGGTCGTCGGTTTCGCTTCGTTTGAAGGCCGCCCCGCCGGAATCGTTGCCAATCAGCCCGAACACGATGCGGGAACGCTGGACGTCAACGCATCCGAAAAGGCTGCCCGTTTCGTCCAGTTCTGCGATGCATTCGGAATCCCCGTGGTGACCCTCGTTGACGTTCCCGGTTACCGGCCCGGCTCCGAACAGGAACGCGCAGGCATTATCCGCCGCGGCGCGAAACTCATCACGGCCTACGCCACCGCGACCGTCCCCCTAATCACGGTGATCGTGCGCAAAGCTTACGGCGGCGCATACATCGTCATGGGTTCAAAGTCGCTTGGCGCTGACATCAACTACTCCTGGCCATCCTCTGAGATCGCCGTCATGGGTTCCGAAGGCGCGGTCGACATCATTTACCGCCGCCAACTGGCAAAAGACGCAGACGAAGGCCTCGACATTAACGAGCGCCGCACCCACTACCAAGACGAATATTCGCGCCAGTCAATTAACCCGAACCTTTCCCTAAATCGAGGTGCCCTGGACGCCCTCATAGATCCCGGCGAAACCCGCGACGTTATCGCCCATTCGCTGCAGATTTTGCAGTCGAAGGATCGCACCACCTGCTCTCCGCGCGTTCATGACAACGCCCCGCTCTAGAACAGAATGGATTAATCAATGACTTCTAGTTTCCTTGCATCACTGTCCTCGCCCTACGCACTTGTGTTCGCTGGACAGGGGAGCTCATGGCAAGACGCGCTGACCTCCGCACTGACCTTCCCCGGCGCCGCAAACCGAATCCGCACCGCGTGGACGAACGCCAACCGGATCATCCAGCCCGTTTCCCTAGACCTAATCACCCGTAGCCCGTACGCCCTCCATCGTTTGAATTCGATTGTTGAGGACGAGGTTGGCCACGACCCCCGTGACCGGGATGCGGCTATTTCTGTGCCCGGTATTGCGCTGGCGCAGCTGGGCGCGCTGGTTGATTTGGAGGGCACGAGCCTGGACGTCACCGCGCAGCAGCCGACTGCCATTTTGGGGCATTCGCAGGGGCTTTTGGGTGCGGCGATCGCGAAGGCTCTGGTTGCAGGCGATGCGGATAAGGCGGAGCGAATCTTGGCGCTCGCGATCCTGATCGGCCACGCGGCCACCGCGGTCACGCACGCGAAGGGCGTGAACCCGCACGCAGATTTGACGCCGATGCTGTCCATTCGTGGCATTGATCTGGACCAGATCGCAGCTACCGACGTGAAAATTAATCAGCCTGCGGTCGTGAACGGGCCCCGGGCAGGCGTCTACTCCGGTGACCCGGACGACCTGGCAAAGCTTCGCGACGCCGTCCAAAAGATCGCCGATGACTTCAACACCGCACTGGATGCGGGCGAGTTCGGCGGCACGCGCCTGGCTCCAAAGTTTGACTTCCTCCCCGTCGCGGCGCCGTTCCACTCCGAACTGCTAGCCGAAGCACTCGACCTGACCATGACCTGGGTCGCGAAGATCAACCAGGCCGCCGGTCACGTCGCCGAGAACGAAGCGGGCCGCGCCGGATCCGACGGAGAAGTAACGCTTGACGATTCCGCCGCGTTTTACGGCTCCGCCACGCGCACGACCGCACAGATTATTGACGAGGACGAGGCTCGCGAACTCGCATCCCGAATCCTGGTGGATGCCGATGACTGGGTTTCCGAGTTGAAGAACGCCCGTGAAGCTGGCGTGAAGTGGTTCCTTGACCTGGGGCCAACTCCGATGGTGACCCGACTGTCTCGCGAACTGCTGGCCGGCACCGGATCCGCAATGCTGGACGCATCGAGTGCACAGCAACGCACCAACCTCGACACTCCCGGCTTTGAGGTCGACGAGCCCGTTTCATGGGACGACTTTGCACCCGAACTGGTTGAACTACCGGACGGCCGCACAGTAGTTGAAACGGCTTTCACAAGGCTGACGGGCCGCTCACCAATCATGCTTCCCGGCATGACCCCAACAACGGTCTCACCTGAGATCGTGGCGGCCGCAGCCAACGGCGGTTACTGGAGCGAACTCGCAGGTGGTGGCCAATACTCCGAAGAGGTCTTCACCGAAAACAGGATCGGCCTCGAAAATCTTCTAGAACCCGGCCGCACGGCTGGTTTCAACGCCATGTTCTTTGACCGGTTCATGTGGAACTTGCAGTTTGGTGTGAACAAGATCGTCCCGAAGGCGCGCGTCAACGGCGCACCGTTCGACTCGGTGACGATTGCCGCGGGCATCCCGGAACTCGATGAGGCCCACGACCTGATTCGCGAACTTTCCCGCGACGGCTTCACAAACATTTCTTTCAAGCCGGGCACAATCGACCAGATCAACCAGGTCCTAGACATCGCGGACGCGAACCCCGAGTTCCAGCTGATTATCCAGGTCGAGGATGGTCACGCGGGTGGTCACCACTCCTGGGAGAACTTGGACGACCTCCTGCTGGCAACCTACGCCCGCATCCGCGCAACTGAAAACATCGTGCTTGCGGTTGGCGGCGGAATCGGCACACCTGAACGCGCCGCCGACTACATGACCGGCCGCTGGGCCCTGCCCTATGGGCGTCCGCTAATGCCGGTTGACGCGGTCATGATTGGAACCGCGGCAATGGCCGTGAAGGAAGCGCGCACATCACCGCAGGTCAAGCAGCTCCTGAAGGACACGCCTGGCGTGACCGAAAACGGTGGCTGGGTCGGGCGCTCCAAGTCCGCGGGCGGAATCACCTCCGGCCTGTCGCACCTGGATGCGGACATGCACGAGATCGACAACTCTTCGGCGCGAGCCTCCCGCCTGATCCACCAGCTTGGCGGCGACCTCGAAAAAATCAACGCACGACGCGACGAAGTCATTGCCGCGCTGGACAAGACGGCAAAGCCATACTTCGGTGACGTTGACCAGATGACGTATGCGCAGTGGGCAACGCGCGTGGTTGACATGACGTACCCGTCAACGGACTGGACGTGGGATGACCGCGTTCTCGACCTGTTCCACCGCATCGAAGCGCGCCTAACCGATGTTGATCACGGCGAAATCGAAACCCTTTTCGAAGACCGCGAAGCCATTGCGGACATGCCCGCTGCCCTGGAGCGCCTGCTCTCCGAATACCCGATCGCCCATTCAAAGCAGGTCACGCCCTCGGACGCGAAATGGTTCATCCAACTGTGCCGCAAGCACCACAAGCCGATGCCGTTTGTGCCCGCCCTCGACGCTGATTTGGCGCGCTGGTGGGGAACGGACACGCTGTGGCAGTCCCACGACGAACGCTTCGACGCCGATTCCGTGCGCGTCATTCCGGGCCCGATTTCCGTTGCCGGCATCGACCGCGTCGACGAACCCGTCGCCGACATGTTCGCCCGCTACGAAGCGCACGTCGCCGACTCGATTGACGCGCAGCCGCGCAAGGTATTCTCACGATTCCGCGGCGCCCAAACCGCCGAAGAGTTCCTCCGCGCCACCCCGCACATGGTGTGGGCAGGAAACCTTGTGGACAACCCGGCGCACGTCATGCCTTCCCAGACTTCGATTGTCGAGGACGAGGCTGGCGTAACCATCCGAATTGACTGCGACACCGCGTGGGACGAACTTGAAAACCCACCGTTCGCAGTGCGCAGGATCGACATTCCGATCCTGGTTCCAAACTCGTGTGCGACAGGTGGGTACCCGGTGGTCGATTTGGCTCGCCTGTCGCACACGGCCTACGACCTACTCGC
>DUQT01000208.1 GCA_012837655.1 Actinomyces sp.
CGGCCGAGCCTGTCGCAGAACAACCTTCCGCGGATTCGGTAGGTGAAACCCGCGAGAGTGCCGACTCCGCAGAATCTGAAAAGGACGCTGAGCGGACCTCCACCCTGCCCGGCTTCGACAACGTAGAAAAGAAAGAGGAAGAACCGAAGAAGGCACCGCGCAAAACCAAGCGCCGCTCAGTGCCCTCCTGGGACGAAATCGTCTTCGGCACCCGCAACGACTAGCAGGCCGCGCGCCAATAGTGCGCGCCAACGTGGCGGATCAGCCCAGTCGCAGGATTGGGATTGCCAGCTCCGCCCTCGAGATTGATCCGTGAACGCCTGGCAGGTTGACCATGCCTTCCGGTTGCGTGCGTGAATCCACAACAACCCAGTTTCCGTGCATTAGCGCGATCCCGTCGCCGGTTAGCTGTGCGCCTTCCTGACCGCCCAGCACGTCAGCTATCTGCTCACGCCTGATAACGGTTGCGCGCTCGCCTAGGAACGCCTGCCAGCGGTCCAGGAGTGCATCCGCGTCCACCCCGCGCGCGGCGTGAATGTGAACGTTGCGCCCCTCGCCCGCGATGGTCTCCACCCCCTGCCGAAGGGCCGGCGTGTGCGCAACATCGATGCGGGTCGCCAGCGACGTTGCAACCATCCCGTGATCAGCCGTGACGACGGCTGCCGCGCCGCGTGGAAGCTCATTTGCAATGCGTTCCAGGCCCGCGTCAACGATTTCGAGTTCATGAATCCACTCGTTCGAATTCGGCGCGAAGCCGTGGCCGGCGTGGTCCAACTCTGACCAGTACAGGTAGACAATTGGCGTGCCAGCGCGCAACTCATGCATCGCGGCATCGATGCGCTCATCCAAAGTTTCCGCCCCAACGTGACGAGTCCCGCGCAGCGCCGCCCTCGTCAATCCAGAATTCGCAAACTTCGCGGTCGAAACGGCCGCGGAATCAACGCCCGCTTCACGAGCGACCTCAAACAGTGTTGGGCACGGCTGCCAATCTTCCGGACTCTGCGTGGCCCCTTCAAACGACAGCAACGTCGTGATCCGATCGCGATCCTTCACAGACCACCCCACCATGCGCGTCTGCCCCGGCGGCCGCCCCGTCCCAAACGCAGTAATCGCCGCCGCAGTAGTGGACGGGATGACAGTAGCGCCCTCCAAAATGTCGTTTCGACGCGACCGCAAGAAACGCGCGTACGCAAGGTGATTTTTCACGAGGTCGTAGCCCATGCCGTCAATTAGTATGAGCAGGACCTGCTGCTGATCATCAAGTGAAAGATGATTTTCGAGGGCGGATCGCTGGCTCTTCGATACTGGCGCTGGAGCGTCGATGCCCCACGATTTCAAGGCAATCGGTAGCACGTCCATTAGGTGTGGGCGCGAGCGCTGGAACGAAAGCGCCTCCCCTAACAGCGTGGTGTCCGTCATCGTTTGCCTTTCTTCGGCGTGGAAATTGGGCATGTCGCGGGTTTTTGACACAATGAGCACCATGTCAAACACCGTTGATACCAGAGTAGACGAACACATTGTGGAGATCGACGTATCCGAGGAGATGCGTGGGTCATTCCTGGAATACGCATACTCTGTTATCTACGCGCGCGCCCTGCCGGACGCCCGCGACGGTGCTAAGCCTGTGCAGCGCCGCATCCTGTATCAAATGTCCGAAATGGGATTGCGCCCCGACCGCGGTCACGTGAAGTCGCAAAGCGTGGTTGGCGAGGTCATGGGTAAACTCCACCCGCACGGTGACGCCGCCATTTATGATGCGCTGGTGCGTTTAGCGCAGGACTTCAACCTGCGCGTCCCGCTGGTGGATGGGCACGGAAACTTTGGGTCTCTTGACGACGGCCCAGCGGCGGCTCGATACACGGAGGCACGCCTAGCGCCAGCCGCACTGGATATGGTTGCGGATCTGCACGAAGACACCGTCGATTTTGTTCCGAACTACGACAACCGCCTAATGCAGCCAGAGGTTTTGCCGGCTGGATTCCCGAACCTGCTGGTCAACGGCGCGTCCGGTATCGCGGTCGGAATGGCCACGAACATCGCACCCCACAACCTGGGTGAAGTCATCGCCGCGACCTGTCACCTGATTGACAACCCTGACGCTACTGTCGCTGACCTGATGCGGTTTGTTCCCGGCCCCGATTTCCCAGAAGGCGGGATCATCGTAGGACTCGACGGCATCGAAGAAGCCTACGAAACCGGCCGCGGCTCCTTTAAGATCCGCGCGAAAATGAACGTTGAGCGCGTAACGCCTCGTAAGCGCGGACTCGTCATCACTGAACTGCCGTACATGGTCGGTCCAGAACGCATTATTGAACGCATCAAGGACCAGGTGAACGCGAAGCGCCTCAAGGGCATCTCAAACGTCACCAACCTGACCGACCGCCACAACGGCGTGCGCCTAGTCGTTGAAGTGAAGAACGGTTTCAATCCCGAGGCCGTCATGTCGGAACTGTACCGCCTCACGCCGCTGGAAGATTCCTTCTCGATTAACGCAGTCGCGCTTGTTAACGGGCGTCCGAAAACCCTTGGTCTGAAAGAGATGCTCGAGGTCTACTTGGACCACCGCTTCTCCGTCGTCCGCCGCCGATCTCAGTTCCGCCGTCAAAAGGCGCTCGACCGTCTGCACCTGGTTGAGGGCCTCCTAATCGCGGTTCTAGACATCGACGACGTGATTGCGATAATCCGTTCCTCCGATGACGTAGCCGCCGCGCGCACGCGCCTCATGATGGCCTTCGACCTCAGCGAAGAGCAGGCCGACCACATCCTCTCCCTTCGTCTGCGTCGCCTGACCAAGTTCTCGCGAATCGAACTTGAAACCGAAAAATCCGAACTCGAAGCGCAAATCGCCAAACTTGACGAGATCCTCGGCTCCGACCAGGTCCTGCGAGCCACCGTTCGCAAAGAGCTCCTCGAAGTCTCTGACCGCCTCGCCACCCCGCGCCGTACCATGCTGCTGTCCGTTGACCCGTCGCAGGTAAGCGGAAAATCGCAGAAAACCGCGGTTCCGCTGGAAATCCCCGACGGCCCCGCCACTGTCGTTTTGACTCACGAGGGCGGTCTTATCCGCGTCGAGGGTGATGAACCACTGGAAAAGACGGACTCCCGCGCAATTTGGGACACCTACAAGGTCGCTGTTCCCACCACAACGCGCGGCGAGGTCGGCGTCGTTGACTCAACCGGAATGCTGTACCGACTAAATGTAGTTGACCTGCCGGGCACGCCGCGCACGGCCTCCAATGCATCCTTTGCAGGCGCCGTGGATGTGGGTCACCTTGTTGGACACAAGATCGACCCGGTCGGCCTCATTGATCTTGATTCTGAAGCGATCACTGGTTTGGTTACGAAACAGGGCGTGATTAAACGCATGCGGCCTGATTTCGCGAAGTCCGACGAGTTCGAAGTCATGTCCTTGGCCAAGGGCGACGAGATCATGTACGTGGCGCCCTGCCCCGACGAAGCGGACGTCGTGTTCATTACTTCAAACGCCCAGCTACTGTCCACGCCCGCCGAGAAGATCCGCCCCCAGGGCCGCACCGCCGGCGGAGTCGCGGGCATCAAGCTGACCGACAACGCGACCGTAATCGAAGCGGCGTTCGTGGACATGCAAGACGCCGAAGTTGCCACTGTCGCAGCCGCCGATGACGGCATGCTGTACCCGACGCAAACGTCACTTAAGGTAACCCGCGGCGATGTCTTCCCACCCAAGGGCCGCGCCACGCAGGGCGTTCGTTGCCACCGATTCTTAAAGGGCGAGGACGTGCTGACATTGGCGAGGGTGTGCCCCGGCCGTGCACTGGCGTCCAGTACGACAGGTGAACCGATCGACCTGCCCGAGGCTGACGATCGCCGCGACGGATCTGGTGAACCGATCAAGCACGAAATCGCCGCGCTGGCTTAGCTGTGCTGGCCTCGCCGTACTGCGCTCTAGCCGTGTTGCGCTCTAGTCGAGCTGGAGTGTGTACATCCGCGACGTTGCTACGGTTTGGAAGCCGAGATAGTCGTAGACGGACATCACGGACGTTGAAGCCGAGGACGATAGGCCGGCAAGGACGGCCTCCATGCCCGCCTCAGCCTGGGCGCGCATCGTCGCGGTAATCAGAGCTGAAGCAATATTTGAGCCCCGGAAGTCAGGTAGCACGGCGAGCATGTCGATAGTGCCCTCACGCCAGCCCAGCACAGACCAGTCCTGGGCGTACTTCGACGCCATGATGAAACCCGCTACCTGCGGGCGGTCAGCACGCTGATCTAGCGCGACGAAAGACCATTCAGGTGTGAAACCAGCGCGATCTTCAACCGACCACTTCGAAGTTTCTTCACGCCCGTCCTCGTCTAACGCTATACGATTCACAGCCTTGATGATGTCTGCGTCGTTGACTGAACCCCACGGTTCGATTTTCGTGAAGGCATCAAGCTCAACGTCTTCGAGTTCGCCATCCAGCGCGGCTCGCAGGTCATAGTAGGAACGGCTCCACTCGTAG
>DUQT01000209.1 GCA_012837655.1 Actinomyces sp.
AGGTAGGGGCCGCCGCTCAGTAGTATCCTCGATATGTAGCTAAATTAAACCGATCGCGTAGGAGTCAACGATGAGCGAACAGAACGCGACGAAGGCCGCGCAGATTGTTGCTGGTCTTGGCGGCAAAGAAAACATTGAGTCCTTAGAAGCCTGCATTACGCGCCTGCGCGTGCAAGTGCGCGACGCCGACCAGATTGATAAGGACGCCCTCGACAATGCTGGCGTATTTGGACTTGTCAAAGTTGGAAACGCCGTTCAAGTAGTTGTTGGCCCCCACGCAGATGACATTGCAGACGCGGTTGGACAGCTCGAATAATGCTGAACGTTCAGTCGCCACTAAGTGGAACCACAATCGCGCTTGAGGACGTGGACGACCCTGTACTAGCTCAGGGCATCGTCGGCGCCGGGGTTGCCGTTGCCCCCGTGGAAGAGCGTTGGCACAACGTCGTGGCCCCCGTAGACGGCAAACTACTAAAAGTACACCCGCACGCGTTCATCGTGTTCGGTGCAAGCGGCGTCGGCATCCTCGTGCACCTAGGAATCGACACAATCAACCTCAAAGGTGAGGGCTTCGAAGTCCTAAAATCCGAGGGCGACACTGTAAAGCAGGGTGACCCGGTTGTGCGATGGGACTCCTCCGTAGCCAAGGAGCGCGGCCTATCCACCTCAGTTTCCGTCATCGCCTGCGACCTGCCAATGAACGCGCTGGTGCTGCACTCCTCCCCTGGTAACAAGATCTCCAGCACCGATCAGCTGTTCACCGTCAAGACGCCGGGGTAATCAAGATCCGGCGACCGTCGGCAATGGTCGCGTGCAAAGTTGATCGGCCTGGACATTCGTTCAGGCCGATCTTCGTGTTCTTAGTTGCCTCTACTTACCGTTACCTACGGCCTCGTTTAGAACATTCGCGAAGCGCGCCATCGACTCGGGAGTCATCATCTCCAAAGTGACCTCACGCCCGTCCTCATCCCCCAGCGGAATCTGCCAGTTCGGGTACTGCGTGTGCGTACCGGGGAAGTTTTGCGGACGACGCTCGCGCACAATATCCACAAGCGACACGGCCAATAGTCTCGAGGGCGCCATCGCGATGTATCGGTACAGCGCGTCGATTAGCGGTTGCTCCTCGTAGCGGTGCTCTTCATCCAACAGGCCGTATTCGATCATGCGGGCTGTGAAGGCTTCGAGTTCCTGCCTATCAGATTCGCGAACTACCTCAAGAGGTTCCACGAGTAGGCCAAGCTCGTCACGGATCGTGGTCTGTACGCCCTCCAGGTATCCGGCAGTCGGCGGTAGGTCGTGCGTATTTACAGCCGCGAGGACGTCGCGACGGTAATGCTCCGGACGAAGCGGAGAGCCATCTGCTTCGCGCTCAAACCACAAAATGGAAGTGCCGAGCACGCCGCGATCGTTCAGGTACCCACGAACCCAGGGTTCAACTGTGCCCAGGTCTTCACCGATAACAACCGAGTTGTTGCGAAGAGCTTCCAGCAAGAGGATGCCAACCATGGCCTCGTGGTCGTAGTTCACGTACGTGCCAAAGTTCGCGGTCTTTCCGGCTGGAATCCACCACAGGCGGAACAGGCCGAGGATGTGGTCAATGCGGATCGCACCGGAGAAACGCGCGGCTGCGCGAATCATACGACGAAGGGGCATGTAGCCAGCTTCCGCAAGTTTGCGCGGATTCCAGGGTGGTTGCGACCAGTCCTGGCCAAGCTGTGAATACATGTCCGGCGGAGCACCAACCGTGATGCCCTGTGCAAACATTTCCGGCGACGTCCAGGTTTCTGAACCGCACGGGTGAACACCAACCGCCAGGTCAGACATGATACCGATGTCCATGCCAGCATCCTTTGCAGCCTTTTGAGCCGCATCAAGCTGCTGGGCAACAATCCACTGCATCCACAGGTGGAAGCGGACGAGCTTCTCGTTTTCCTTAGCGAACTGAGCCACGTCCTCGGAATCGGAATCACTGTACTTTTCGGGAAGGATCAGGACGCCGAGACGTTCGACGAGTGCGGACCATATCGCGAACTTCTGTAGGGTTTCGCCGCCTTCTTCGATGAAGGCTTGGAAGTCGGCTTCGCGTTCCTCGGACAGGCCGTGGCGGAAAATTTCCCACAGCGCCTGGATCTTGGTGTCCCACGTGTTGTCGCGGTCGATCAGACCCAGCGTGTCGGTGTCTGCGACGCGGGACTGGTAGTTGAGTTCCTCAACGTGGGTCTTCGTCATTTCCGGAACGTCTTCGTATTCCGGGATTCCCTCGGGGTAAATGTAGATCGGGGAAATGAACTGGCGCGTCACCGGTAAGTACGGGGACGGCTCGACCGGGACGATCGGAGCTGCCGCGTGCACGGGATTAATCAGGTGGAAGTTCGCGCCAAGCTCGCCAAAAGTCTTGTTTAGGGACGCGAGCACCTCGGTGTCGCCCATTCCCCAGGACTTCTCAGAGCGAACTGAATACAACTGGCTCGAAATGCCCCAGCGCTGACCGGCAAGCTTCTCCTCAATGTTCAGCGCCTTCGGCACAACAATTAGGTGGGTTTCAACCACTTCCCCGTTGCCGAGCTTCGCAACGAACTTGTGGTAGCCAAGCGGGAACCATTCCTCCAAAGCGAAAGCCGCACGGCCTCGTAACTGCCCATTTACATCGCGCGGAGGATCCCAGTTGTCAATCTGGTTGAGCCTGTGCTCAGCACCGTCCTCAAAAATCGCGGTGACTTCAACGGATTCGCCATCGGGAACGTGAACGTGAAGTTCCGACCAGTCGCCCTGGCGCTTAATCGTGGTGGGCGGAAGAACCGTCATCCACTTGTCGTCTTCGACGCCGCGGATGCAGGAATCAAGTTCCCCACTGTCAGGCACGTCGGAAAGGCCGACGCCGAGCGCCTGCAACGTCTTAATCAGGGTTTCGGGAGAGACTTCACGCAAATTCCCATGCCAATCCCAGAAGGTGGTAGAAACTCCGTTCAGCTGTGCGAGCTCTTGGAGCCGGTTGGTGTTTTCTGGGGCAAAAGTGGGATGCGTCATTGGGATCTCCAACTGCTATGGAAGCGTTCAGACTCGAGTTTATCCAAAAGTCTGAAAGACCTAAATTGGAGCGGGTAAAAAGGGCGAAACGGGTCCTAAATCACTCTACTGGGACGGCGAGTTCGCGAATGATTTGCTGCATCTCTTCCACCAGCGCGTCGGAATCCTTACCGACGATAATCTGGACATAATTTCCAGACGAAACTAGGCCGAGTGGATTCGTGTTACGAATAATTGCCTCGTCAACCTCAGCGGGATCTTTGACTATAGCCCTAATACGTACAATGCAGGGCTCGAGGTCCTCAATATTTTCGGCACCTCCGAGACCCTCAACCAGTTGCTGGGCAATCGACACGAGAAATTCCTCCAATTGGGTGTAAGCCACTTCACATCGTAGTGCTTTAGAGGACAATTTGGAAGTCCCATCACATTTTTGCAGCCCTACTCGTGGGCTTGTGGTGCAACTTTTCCAGTTTTGACCAACAATAGAACTCATGACCGAACCGATCGCAGTTCCACAAATTTCAAGTGAGCCTTTGGCGTCCGTCCTCCGCGTCCTTCAACTTAGGGGCGGAAATTATGACATTTTTGAGGCCGACTCACTTCCTCAAATGAATAGAGTGTACGGCGGCCAAGTTGTGGCTCAAGCCCTGCTGGCAGCATCTGCCACGCTGGAGGACGAGGCGCCCGAGCGGCCACCGCATTCACTGCACGCATACTTTTTGCGCGGCGGCGATCCGAATCGGCCAATCGACTTGAAAGTGCAGCGCACCCACAATGGGCGCTCATTTGCGTCCCGACAGGTCAACGTGACTCAGGATGGGCGTGACATCCTAACCTTGATGGCTTCCTTCCAAAGGCGGCAGGACGGCGTTGAGCACACTTCCAGCATGCCGGACGTGCCCGGGCCTTTGGAGTTGCAGTCTGCGCTGGAGTACTTCCGCGCCCTCGACCACCCCGTTGGAAAATTCTTAGGCAATACGGCGGCCTTCGATGTTCGCCACGTCCAGGACAACCTGTACGTGACAGCGCCTGCAGAGAAGAAGCGCTGGCAGCAGCTTTGGATGAAGCCGCGCGGGCACATCGAAGGCGACTCCCCCATCATGTCGCGAGTCCTGCTTGCCTACGTGATCGACCAAATCATGATGGAACCCGCGCTACGTGAACACGGCCTCTACTGGCTCACGCCGGGTATGGCGCTTGCCAGCCTGGACCACGCGATGTGGTTCCACCAGGACTTCGACATCAACCAGTGGCTGCTCTACGACCAGGAATCCCCCAGCGCGCAAGGTGCGCGAGCAATGGGCAAAGTCAAGGTCTACACCGAAGACGGCCAACTCGTAGCCGAAGCCATGCAAGAAGCAATGATTCGCCTACCCAAAGAGGGCACGCCCTCATCCAAATGGGGATTCGAAGTGCCGCCGGTGTCGTAAACCGCGCAAAGTCTTGTCGTGCACAGATCCCGCTTCACAGACCGTCGCAGCCTCGTGGAATATACAGACTCCCACTTCGCGGCCCCGCACGCCCTCGTGCCATAAAAGGTCCTACGATACGCATGTTTTTTACGACACTGTGACGAAGATCTAACATTTCGGCTCTTCGAAGTTTTTATTTCTCCACATGGCGTTCTCTGGAGGCCTAGGATGGAATGCAACGTATTTTACGTTTGATTGCCAAAAGGAGAATTAAATGAGGAGATCTGTGAAGACTCTAGCCGTGGGCGCTGCTGCAGCGACCGCGCTAATCGTCTCTCCGCTCACCGCATTGGCTGAAAATCCCATCAGCGAATCCGAATCTACCCCCGTAGATGTGGTCAGTAGCGAGATTGAATCCGAAGAAGTTGCCGAACCTGAAGCAGAAGATGCTGCAGACAGCACGTCTGAAGAGGCTCCGGAATCTGCACCCGCAGAAGAAACCGATGAGGCCCCCGACGCTGCGCCAGAAGACGCTCCCGAAGAGGACATCGTAACCCTAAACCTTTTCAACATGACCGACATCCACGGTCACATTGAAAAAGCCGAATACAAAGGAAATGTGACCGAGGCCGGTCTTGCTTCCACTGCCTGCTATGTGAATAAGGCAAAAACTGAGAACGAGAACTCCGTGTTCACCCTTCTTGGTGACAACATTGGAGCATCCCCCTTCACATCTGGTTCACAGGATGACAACCCGACCATCGCGGCGCTAAACAAGTCAGGCGTTTTCGCGTCCGCGATCGGTAACCACGAGTTCGACAAGGGACTTGACACCCTTTACAAGAGGTTTGCCGGAGAAGACGGCTTCACCAAGATCGAATTTGACTACCTCGCATCGAACATCGTCATGAAGGATACCGGCGACACCATGCTGGATCCGTTCAAGATCTGGACGTCTCCTTCAGGCGTCAAGGTTGGTTTCGTAGCCGCAATTGAAGAGGACGCCCCCACTAAGGTTGCGCCGGGCACCTTCGACGCTGTCAACTTCTTGCCCGCCGCTGAGCAGGTAAACAAGTACGCCGCCCAGCTAAAGGACGGCAACGAAGAAAACGGCGAAGCAGACATCGTGGTTGCCCTATACGACAACGACGTAGTCATTTCCGCACCACGCCTTTCCAGCGACGTTGACGTCCTGATGGGTGGTGACACGCACAAGCCGTACTACTTCTCCGGTGACAATGCCCTTGTGAACATGGACGGCAACAAGATCCCTGCCGCCACCGCATCGGGTAGCTTCACGGACAACCTCTCAAACGTCCTCGTGAAGTACAACAAGACCACCAAGCAGATCGTAGAAGCTGAAGCTATTCAGATCCCCGCATCCGACCTCGTTGCCTGTGGCGAAGATCCTGACGTAAAGGCTGTCGTTGACGAAGCAGTAGCCAACGCGACGGAAGCCAAAAATGAAGTAGTCATTGAAACTGACAGCGCGTTCTACCGTGGCAAGCAAGCCAGTGGCGAGAACCGCGGTACCGAGTCCACTCTTGGCGGCCTTGTAGCTGACGCCATGAAGGGCTCATTCACCACACTTGACGGCAACCCAATCGACATCGGCATCATCAATGCCGGTGGCCTGCGCGCCGACCTCGTGCCAACTGACGGCAAACTCACTGTTGGTGACATTTTTGCTGTAGCACCGTTCTCGAACGAAGTGGGCTACGTCGAGATGACCGGGGCCCAGTTCAAGACCCTGCTTGAACAGCAGTGGAAGGAAATTGGCGAGAACTCAACCCGCCCGATGCTGAAGCTCGGCCTGTCTGAAAACGTCAAGTACCTGTTCGACCCGTCGCGCCCAATGGGTGATCGCATCACCTCAATCCTGCTTGATGGCCAGCCCATCGACCCCGAAGCCACCTACACCGTAGGATCGGTTACATTCCTCCTCGCAGGTGGCGACTCGTTTGACGTCCTCAAGGATGAATCAATCGCGCAAACACTCACCACAATCCCGGATGGTTTGGACCGTGAATGGATCCAGAAGTACCTGGAAGAAAACCCTGACGTTACTCCGCGTAACGCAGTTTCCTCCGTTGGTGCAACGCTGAACGTGACCAACATGATCATGGGTGACGCATTCACGATCGAAGGGAAGCTGACACTTCGCGGCCTGTCATTCTCAGGCCCTGGTGAAGCAGCACCTGATGACGTCACACTCTTCATCGATGGTAGGCCCTTTGTGATTTCTTCCGTAGATAACTCATTGGAAGATGAAAACGCCGCGAACGAGAACGCGGTGGTAACCGCCGATGGCGTCGGTCACGTCCTTGAACCGATGGCATTTATGGAAACCTTCTATTGCGATGACAATACAAGTGTGACCCGCCACCCGCTCACCGTATACGCTGGCGCCCTTCAGGAAGCCAGTGATGCAGATGGCGCCATTGAACTTGTCTCCGAGGCCGCTGGCCTAGCGCTCACTTTCGATTGTTCGCAAGTTCCAGGAGCGCCGGAAACTGAAGCTCCTACGGATATGCCCACCAAGCCGGGCAAGGACTCCCCTGAGAACCTTGCTAAGACTGGTGTAAGCATGTTCGGCACTGCCGCTGCTGCTCTCGTCCTGCTGTTCGCAGGCGGAACGATGCTGGTAGTTCGCCGCAGGCAGGCATAGATTCGACAGCTAGTCTAGCTTCAACATAGTTTTGGCCCGGATGAATTGAACCGTCCAACTTTCGAAGGACAGTTCAAACATCCGGGCCAATGCTTTCGATAAATGAAAGTAATCGCTGCGGGCGGCGGTGCAATCGAAATCATCCACGCGTCCGCTGCGCACAAGAAATCGTTCGCTACAGTTTTCGGGCACCTAGGATCTTCCGAAACTCCGTGCGCGCCGCAGTGCTCTTAAGACCGCACGAAGTCCACCAGCAGATCCATTCCGGTGGTCACTTCTTCCGTAGATCCGGCGAAGGAAATTCTTACAAACTTCTTCCCATCCAACACCGGGTCGAGGCCGTCACCTGGCTTTGAGTTTGGCGCGAAATCAATACCCGGCGTCACTGCAACTCCAGTTGCTTCCAATAGCTCTGCCGCCCACTGCGCGGAATCCTCACACAGGTGGGAAACGTCCGCGTAACAGTAAAATGCGCCATCAGCCGGCGCGAGCAGCGGCGTGCTAATCAAACGCAAGCCCTCCAGCACGATCCGACGATTCTCAGCGTAACGCTTCACGTGCTCATCCAGTTCCGCAACGGATTCAGTATCGAATGCTGCGATCGCCGCGAACTGCGACAGCGTCGGAGCTGACAGATTCAGGTTCCCAAGTAGCAACTCCACCGGCCGTACCAGCTCGGTCGGCACAACGGCCCAACCTAGTCGCCACCCCGTCATTGAGTAATACTTCGAGAACGACCCCACCGCAATATTTTGGTCAGAAAACTGAACCACCGACGTGCACTCCGGACCAAACGAGATACCGTGGTAAATCTCGTCAGAAATCAGCAGACACTCGTTTTCGTCGCACCATTTTGCGATGGCCTTCAGCATTTCCGGCTCAAGGATCGTTCCCGTGGGGTTCGAGGGCGATGCTAACAACAGTCCAGCCGGAGACTTGCCCTGCTTCTTGAGTTCCTCGAGTTGTTCCACGCTTGGTTGCCAGCGCGTATCTGGACCGGTGTCGATGTCAACGACTTCGTATCCCAGAGCCTTCAGTGTGTTCCGGTAGGCCGCGTATCCCGGTCGCGTCATTGCAACGCGCTCCCCCGCTTCAAACGCGGCGAGGAAGATTGCGGTAAACGCCGCCGATGATCCCGTGGTAATGACGATGTTGTCTGGATTTACCGAGGTGTCATACTCATCCTGGTAGTGCTTTGCGATCCGTTCGCGCAACGCGCGTATTCCGTTTGAGTCCGTGTAGCCAAGCTGCTCATCTTCGAGCGCCTGGTGCGCGGCCTCAAGAACAGGAGTGGGTGCAGGGGTAGATGGTTGACCCAGACACAGTGAGTAGATTTCTCTGCCATTTTGGGCAAGCTCGTTGCCCTGTTTCAAAATCTCCATTGCACGGAATGGAGGAACTTGACCTCGATTTGATAAACGCACTGCCATAACGTCATGGTGACACAAATCCGTAGCGTGCGGGGGTCTTGTTCACACGTTGAAAAACCCGAGTGGCCTGAGGTTTTGCGCGGTTAAGCGCCCTCAGTCCACTCGGGTCAATCAGAGAATCTTAGTGGGGCTACCGGCCTGCTCGGCCGGGTATTAGCCAGTACTGCTTGAGGTGAATCGCGCAGTACCAGTCCCCCTAGTCTCGCTTGAGGCGGCGGTGCGTCACGCGGTGTGGGCGTGCAGCTTCTTCACCTAGACGTTCGACCTTGTTCTTCTCGTAAGCTTCGAAGTTACCTTCGAACCAGTACCAGTTGGCCGGGTTCTCCTCTGTGCCTTCCCACGCCAGAATGTGGGTGGCGACGCGGTCAAGGAACCAGCGGTCGTGAGTCACGACAACAGCACAGCCGGGGAACTCTTCCAAAGCGTTTTCTAGCGAGTTGAGTGTCTCAACATCCAGGTCGTTAGTCGGCTCGTCAAGCAGGAGCAGGTTGCCGCCCTGCTTCAGGGTCAAAGCAAGGTTCAGGCGGTTGCGTTCACCACCGGAGAGGACTCCGGCTGGCTTCTGCTGATCCGCACCCTTAAAGCCGAAAGCGGACACGTATGCACGTGAGGGAACCTCAGTGTTACCGACCTCGATAAAGTCCAGTCCGTCAGAAACGACCTCCCACAATGTCTTATCGGGATCGATTCCGGCGCGAGTCTGGTCGACGTATGAAATCTTAACGGTTTCGCCGATCTTCAGGTCGCCGCCGTCAAGTGGTTCGAGGCCGACGATGGTCTTGAACAGCGTGGTTTTGCCGACGCCGTTCGGGCCAATAACTCCGACGATGCCGTTGCGTGGTAGTGAGAAGGACAGGCCGTCGATCAGCTTGCGGTCGCCGAAGCCCTTCTGCAAGTTCTTCGCTTCAATGACAACGTTGCCCAGGCGCGGTCCGGGCGGGATTTGGATCTCTTCAAAGTCGAGCTTGCGGGTGCGCTCGGCTTCTTCAGCCATCTCCTCGTAGCGGGCCAGACGTGCCTTCTGCTTGGCTTGGCGGCCCTTGGCGTTGGTGCGAACCCATTCGAGTTCGTCCTTCAAACGCTTGGCAAGCTTGGCGTCCTTCTTGCCCTGAATCTGAAGGCGGTCGCGCTTCTTTTCCAGGTAGGTCGTGTAGTTACCCTCGTACGGGTACAGCTGGCCGCGGTCGACCTCGGCGATCCATTCGGCGACGTGGTCAAGGAAGTACCTATCGTGCGTTACCGCGATGACAGCGCCGGGGTAGGTGCTGAGGTGCTGCTCGAGCCAGAGGACGGATTCCGCGTCCAGGTGGTTAGTGGGCTCGTCGAGCAGTAGTAGGTCCGGCTGCTCTAGGAGCAGGCGGCACAGTGCGACGCGGCGACGCTCACCACCGGAGAGGACCTTTACGTCCATGTCTCCGGGAGGACAACGCAGCGCGTCCATCGCCTGGTTGAGCTGTGATTCGAGCTCCCAGCCATTGACCGCGTCGATCTGGGTCTGCAGGGTGCCCATTTCTTCCATGAGCGCATCGAAGTCAGCGTCCGGATTGGCCATTTCTTCTGAAACGGCGTTGTAGCGCTCGAGCTTTTCGACAGTGTCAGCAACGCCCAGTTGAACGTTTTCCAGAACTGTCTTGTCTTCATCTAGCGGAGGTTCCTGCTGGAGGATTCCAACCGTGTATCCCGGAGTTAGGCGAGCTTCTCCGTTTGAGGGCTCGTCTAGTCCAGCCATGATCTTCAAGATTGAAGACTTTCCGGCTCCGTTGGGGCCGACCATACCGATCTTCGCCCCGGGGAAGAACGCCATTGTGACGTCGTTAAGAATTACTTTGTCTCCGTGCGTCTTGCGCGCACGAATCATCTGATAAATGTATTCAGCCAATTGGATACCTTCAAGAATCAAAGTGGCATTTGCAGTCGTGGCTAGTGTACGTGAACAACCGCTACCTTCCAACGCGATCACGCCAATTTGTAAGGGAGGTGGCGCATTACTCGCCACCTCCCCCACTTTCGTCAAGATAGAGCTTGTTTCGGCTTGGATTCTTCGGCTAGGACTTTTCTAGGCTATGGCTGGCCCTGGGCTAAGACCGTGCTACCTGCATCGGCTTCCTGGCTGGCTTAGGCTCTGGCTGGCCCTAAGCTAAGACACCTCAGGCTAGAGCTGTCTCTTTTTGTCCAACGCCCAGCGGATCATCGTTTTCTCCAGCATCTAACGAGTTGTCACCTTCACCGCCAAACGGATTGCCTGTACGTTCACCGCCCATTGGATTGCCGTCACCACCTGCGCCAAACTGACCGCCTCCGCCTGTGCTAAACGGGTTACCCCCATCATTCTCCATTGCAGTCCGGTATCCCTCTTTCTTGATTCGCTTGTATTCGGTCACCCCGTAGCCCAGGTCGTGCCCCACGGTTGTCGCGGTAATGACCAGCTCGGTTCCGCGGTTTCCGGTCTCTGAGTTCGACCACTCATTGACTTCAAACTTGCCCGTCACAACGACCGGCTGCCCCTTGAACAGTGATACCGACGCGTTCTCTCCTAACTGCCCCCACATTTTCACCGTGTACCAAGCTGTTGAAGCGTCGTGCCAGTTTCCAGCGTCGTCGCGCCCGCGGCGCGTCACCGCCAGCCGACAGCGAGCCACCTTCGTCCCCGATGGCAGTTGCTTGTAGTCAATGTCGCTGCCAATCCGGCCTCGAACTGTAATATTCACAGCATCGGACGCAAACGTCCGGAGCCTTGACGACGGCTGCACCTGCATCGTCGCGGTTGTCGTTCCATCTTCGTTGGTTGTGGGCGTGGAGTTCACGTCCCATCCGCCTGATTCGCTCATGTTTCTCCTTAGTTCTCAGTTCTTGTGTTTCGTCGACTTTCAGACCTGAACAGCAGGAACCCGAGTCCCATAGACGCAAGCGCCAGCGCAGGAATCGCCAGGTTTTCAACGCCCGTGTTCGCAAGCATCTTCACTTCCGATCGTTCAATTCGCGAGGGCGTGGCTGTGGTCTCTTCAGTTGGTTCAGGTTCCTCGGTAGGTTCGGTAACTTCGGTGGTGGGTTCCTCGATTTCGACCTGGACAACGTGGAAGGTTTCTGCGGGGATTCCGAAGTCAGAAATGAAGTCCTGTAGCAACGTCGCAGGCGTGCTGCCGGCGGCTAGGTTTTCAAGTTCGTCTGTGCCCTGGTTATGTTCTTCGCGCAAGCTTGAATCAGCTTGCGCGTTGGCGCCCGAGTCGGCGCCTTCGGAGTCCGTTTCTGACTCTTTGCCTGTCATGTCTTGGTCGTCCGCGAGCGCTGATACCACCCACGTGTAGTACCCGGCCTCAAGGTCGCCTTCCAGGGGCAGTTCCGGTGTCTCGTAGGTTCCCACACCCTGCACTGGGAAGATCCCGGTTGCAATTGGTTCTAGATCAGCCGGTGGTGAGTCTGCCTGTTCTGGCTGGGTTTCAAATGGGCCATACAGTTCAGCACGGATATTCACTGAAACCGGATTGCCGGCTTCGTCTACCGGCCAAGAATCTGCTGAAACAGTCACAAGATCTACCGGCATCTCGTCGGGCGTAATCGTTTCGTTCTTGACGTTGGTTTCGATTCCAAGTGCGAGGTTCTCAATTGGAAGGACTGCGCTTCCGCGCGCAGTAATCGTTGACCCCTTACCTGAGACAACTATTAGGTCCTGGTGTTTGGAATGCTCCCAGATTCGCAACACATCCGATGGAAGTCCAAGCACTTTCGCTTCAACCTCAACGGTGCCGGGCAGTTCCATGTCCAGATCGAACTTGACGGGCGCGCCTTCAGTCTTGAGTGTGTGGACGATCTCGCCTCTAACGGGGTGAGTCACCCTCAGTTCAACATCGAGTCCCCGGATCCAACCGCCACGCCCTCGGACGCCAATATTTTCAATATGCAACTGACGCGAAACGTAGGAAACCCACAAATCGAAATCGTACGGACCCGCGATCTTTTCTGCGTTGGCGACCATCTGGCGTGCCAGTTTGCCTCCGTCAGAAAGGGTTGGCATAGGAAAACGGCCGAATGCACTCAGCTGGCTTTGG
>DUQT01000210.1 GCA_012837655.1 Actinomyces sp.
ATCCACCCAAGCGGCCCTGGGTAGCCCATCATCGGACCCGCCGCACCAGCCGGACCAACGGGACCATTTGGCCCCATCAACTGTCCGGCATCGGGCGTCTGGCCAGGCACGATTCCGTATTGACCAACGGGGTTACCGTAAGCATCGACTGGATATCCCGGTTGCGCCGATCCTGCTTGCGGCGAGAATCGTGCCACCTCTTGATCTCGGTGGTCAATCACCGGATAGGCACGAGTCTGCCCATCTGCGGCCTGCAACCCGCCCGACATTGCATCAGATCCGTATTGCCGCGTCTCATCGGTGTCCTCAGGAAACGCATCTGACTCGTCGTTCTGTGGCCAGATCGTCCTGCGTTCGACCGGCATGGCAGAAGTCTCATCACCCACAGGCACAACCGAAGTTCCGTCATCCGCAGGGACAACGGAGGTTTCGTCATCTGCAGACATGACCGAAGTTTCACCGTTGTCCACACCTATTACAGATGTAGCTCCGCCCTCGTCTATCGAGAAATCACTTGAAAGGACGGTGGTTTGTGGACTGGTCTGCGGATCCCAAGTGTCAACGGTTTCGGGGTCGAATTCGTTTAGGTCGGCGAGGATCTCAGTTGCGCTGGGGCGGCCTTCGCGGGGGCCGAGAGCGCGCTTCAGGATCTGCGCGAGGGGTGGATACACACCTTCCAGGTCGGGGTGATTTAGGTGCTGGCGCGTGGCGATTGCATCGAAACCACCACTGCCGTATGGCTGGCGCGCCGTGAGCATGTTCAGCAAGATGGCGGACCAGGCCCACCAGTCGCTGCCCTCGTCGGGAGCATTTCCACGTAGCACTTCTGGCGCCACCCAGCCCGGCGTTCCAGATACCAGTCCCGTCGCAGTTAGGCGGTCATCGTCGTCAGATTGCGCGATTCCAAAATCTATGAGGACGGGGCAGGCATCGCCAAGGATAATGTTTGACGGCTTCAAATCCCGGTGTATGACGCCCGCGACGTGGACGGTCTCGAGCGTTGACTTCAACGATTTCGCGATGGCGAGCGCGTCCTCGAACACCATTGGCCCGTTTTCACGCAAATCATCGCGCAGGGTTAGTCCGCGGATTAGCTCGGTAACTACGAACGGGTGAGAGCCCTCGGTTTCCAGGTCTACAACGCTTGCAACACCGCGGTCGCGGATCTTATTTAGCGTCGAAGCTTCCCTAGCTAGCCGCTTCCTGCTTGCCGGATCCGCAGCAATAGCAGGGTGCAGTAACTTCAGGGCGAAGTGAGCACCGCCCTCGTCCCTAACTTCCCACACGACACCTGCGCCCCCTTTACCAAGGGGGCTTAAGAGCTCGTATCCGCCGAGCTCGTCGCCAGCTATCGGAGTGGGAAAACTCATCATGACCTCCACCTTACCGGCTAACCTAGCCAACCCCGCGGACGTTAATTCTCTGAACCTGCCGAGGCAGGCTAGGGAAGTGTGAAGATGCTGGATTTTCCGCTCGCAGACGAAAATTTGTTAATGCGTGACTTTGGTTTAACAGCTCCGGCGCGAATCTAGACCTTAGGTCCTGCAACGCCTGATTTCGAGCGTCATTTGGGCCAAAAAGACGGTCAATAAAATATACGATTGCCCCGGATTTGTAACGAAAATCGGTCAACTGAAAAACCTTTGTAACAGTTGCAACAAAATGCAGTTCAACGCTTATAAAGGCGGTCATATTGTGTTAGTGTCATAGAAGTTCTAATGCTCAATAGGCGAGCTTGAACCGTGTCAGCGAAGACACTGACACCTCTTCACTACGGATCGTTCGGCACGTACCTGCCGATGGAGGAAAATTAATAATGGCAAGTGTAACTTTTGATAAGGCAACCCGCGTTTATCCAGGAATGGATCGCCCCGCAGTCGACTCGTTCGATCTTGAGATTGCTGACGGAGAATTTCTTGTACTGGTAGGTCCATCTGGTTGCGGTAAGTCAACCACTTTGCGCATGCTTGCCGGTCTAGAAGACGTAAACTCGGGTCGCATCTACATCGGTGACCGCGACGTCACCGACATGCAGCCCAAGAACCGTGACATCGCAATGGTGTTCCAGAACTACGCTCTGTACCCCCACATGTCGGTTCGCGACAACATGGGCTTCGCCCTGAAGATCGCTGGTACCCCGAAGGATGAAATCAAGAAGCGCGTTGAAGAAGCCGCAGAGATTCTTGACCTCACCCCGTACCTCGACCGCAAGCCGAAGGCACTGTCTGGTGGTCAGCGTCAGCGTGTAGCAATGGGCCGTGCAATCGTCCGTAAGCCGCAGGTGTTCCTCATGGACGAGCCGCTTTCGAACCTTGACGCGAAGCTCCGTGTTCAGACCCGTACGCAGATCGCTTCACTGCAGCGTTCACTTGGCGTCACCACGGTTTACGTTACTCACGACCAGACTGAAGCTTTGACGATGGGCGACCGCATTGCTGTTCTGAAGGACGGCGTCCTACAGCAGGTCGGAACCCCGCAGGAAATGTACGAAGAGCCGGCAAACGAGTTCGTCGCAGGATTCATCGGCTCCCCCGCAATGAACCTGGGTACCTTCAAGGTCCACGCTGACGGCGGCTACGCTGTCCTGGGCCAGGCACAGGTTCCCCTATCAAAGGCAACCATTGACGCTCTGAAGCCTGAGGACAACAACGAAATCGTTATCGGTTTCCGCCCCGAGGCCCTAGAGATCGTCGAAGAGGGCGAGCACACGATCCCCGTCGAGGTTGAACTCGTTGAGGAACTCGGCTCGGACTCCTACATGTACGGCAAGCTCGTTGGTGGCGGCGGCCTCGGCTCCGGCACAGATGAGAACCCGGACGACGAAGCATCGGATCAGATCATTATCCGCACCGCTCCGCGCACCGCTCCCCCGACGGGATCGATCGTCCACGTCCGTATTCGCGAAGGCCAGCAGCACAACTTCTCCAAGGCAACCGGCGAGCGTCTACCAAGCTAAGCCGCGCCTGACGTTGAGCTACTAACCTTTTGATACCTAACTGAAATGACGGAGAGCCTCCACCCGAGACTCTCCGTCATTTCGTATTTCTTTTTCCTCTTTTGAAACTTTTTGCAAAAATGGTGCCATGCCTACGTCAATGCAAATAACTGCAGCGCATCTCGACCCCGCGCTACTGGACCTTCCGTGGGAGCTTCCGCTTGAGGAGTGGCCCGAATCCGTCCTCGCCGCCCTCCCGCGTGGTATTTCAAGGCACGTGGTGCGTTTCGTAAACCTGTCTGGTCGCGTAATCGCCGTGAAGGAAATTGGCGAGGCCGTTGCTTACCACGAGTATCAGCTACTGCGTGACCTTAATCGTTTGGAAGCACCGTCGGTCCTTCCATCAGCTGTGATCACGGGCAGGAAGTCTGTTGATGGGGAGGAACTCACGCCCGCCCTCGTAACGGAACACCTACAGTTTTCGCTTCCGTACCGCGCCGTTTTTTCACAATCGATGAGGCCGGAAACGGCGACCCGTTTGATTGACTCGCTTGCGGTTCTGCTGGTTCGCCTGCACTTGCTGGGCTTCTACTGGGGTGACGTTTCCCTTTCAAACACGCTGTTTAGGCGCGATGCGGACGCGTTTTCTGCGTACTTGGTCGACGCGGAAACTGGCGAGCTACACAATACTTTGACGCGCGGTCAGCGTCACTACGATGTGGATCTTGCGCGCACGAACATCATTGGTGAGTTGATGGACCTGCAGGCTGGCGGACTCCTGTATGAGGACGTTGACGTCATCCGCGTTGGAAACCGGATTGAGGAGCGCTACCACGAACTGTGGGAGGAGCTCACCGCGGAAGAGGTTTACTCTGACGACGAGCGCTGGCGCATCTCAAATAAGATCAAGCGACTAAACGAGCTCGGCTTCGACGTTGGCGAGCTACGCATGACGACCGGTGTGGACGGCACGCACATTTCGCTGCAGCCAAAGGTTGTGGATGCAGGTCACCACCACCGCCAGATCATGCGACTAACCGGCCTGGACGTTCAAGAACAGCAGGCCCGCCGAATGCTGAACGACCTCGCGACATATCGGGCAGTGAAGAACATGCACGACCAGCCTTTAGAACTGGTCGCGCACAAGTGGCTGTCGGAAGTTTTCGAACCCACTGTTCGCGCTGTCCCTGCCGAAATGGCTTCGAAGCTGGAGCCCGCGCAGATCTTCCACGAGATTTTGGACCACCGCTGGTTCCTCGCTGAAAAACGCGGGCACGACGTTCCCCTCGAAGAAGCCACAGAGTCTTACATAACTAACATCCTTCCCTCCAGGAGGGATGAGGCGCTCTTCTTGGACCTCGATCCAAATGATGAGCACTCTCTTGAGGACTAAGGTTTTCGCTTAAAGGTTTGCGCTGCTTTGCTGGATTAGTGTTCCTAGTTGAGGATTCGCCTTTCTTGTTGACTAGACTTCTATTTGAAGCTGTCACATTTAGACCCATTGAGGAGCAGCATGACC
>DUQT01000211.1 GCA_012837655.1 Actinomyces sp.
GACGGCGTGGGACACATCACCGCTAGGCGGCGACTAGTCGAGCTTCTCTACCTGGTCGTAGGAAAGCTCGATCGGGGTTTCACGCTCAAAGATCATGATTGAGACGGTCAGCTTGCGCTGCTCAGGTGTGACCTCTGAAACGGTTGCCGGCATGTTCTCGAACGGACCATCCGTAACCGTGACGGATTCGCCAACCTTGAACGTGATCGCCGGCGGCGTGATGATCTCAGCCTTGGCCTCATCTTCCGCGAGCTTAGACTGCCACATCGGAGCGAGCATGCTCACGACCTCATCCAAAGAAAGCGGGAACGGATCGCGCGCATCACCTACGAATCCAGTGACCGCGGGGGTTTCCTTTACGACGCGCCACGACTTTTCGTTCATTTCCATGCGGACGAGGACGTAGCCGGGAATCCGTACGCGATCGACTTGCTTCTTCTTCCCGCCCTTGGTCATCTCGGTAACGGTTTCCATCGGTACTTCTACCTGGTAGATCCAGTCCTCAGCATTTTGAGACTGGATGCGCTGCTCAAGGTTCGCCTTAACGCGGCGCTCGTGACCAGAGTAGGAGTGGATGACGTACCAGTCGCCGGGAAGGAACTCGAGTTCTTCGCGCTTCTCCTCGATCGGATCAACCAGGGCAGCTTCCGGAGCCTCTTCAGCTTCGGCCTGCGCGGGCGCATCAGCCTGTGACTCGGGGGCGTCCTCAGCCTCGACCTCGTCGACAGCCTTTTCCACGCCGGCGTCTACGAGTTCCTGCTCGATTGCCTGGTCATCGCCGGACTCAGCGGAAGCTTTAGTTCCGGTCTCGGTGAGTTCGTCAGCCACGACCTCATCAATGTTTTCTTGATCCACTTTGGGACCTCCTTGAACGCCGTTATCTGGCGGTTCTATTTGCTGGCTAAAAAAGTAACACACCCTGGTCTAGGACCTCGGGTGTGTTGCGAATACGTGTCTAGTTTACTGCAAAAGCGATAGGTTTACTATCCAAAAATCCAAACGCTTAGCTGACCAAAAATCAGGTCAAGGACGCCGGTGTAAGCCATGATCACTGCGACGAAGACCAGGACTACTAGGAAGTAGGTCCACCATTCTTCCTTGCCGGGCCAAATAACTTTCTTCAGTTCAGCAATGACCTGGCGGACGAAGAGCGCAATGCGTCCGAAGATGTTCAGGTCATCTTTCGCGTTTGGATTACGCGAAGGTGACGTGGAAGTCTGATCTGTCATCTTCCCTTGTCCTCCCTGGTGGTCCTACACAGAGCAGGGCAGGCGGGACTCGAACCCACAACCGCCGGTTTTGGAGACCGGTGCGCTACCAATTGCGCCACTGCCCTACGCACGGTTTTAGAAAGCTTGTTTCCAAATAGGTGCGTCAATGAGTTTAACCGTAGCACGCCCTGCAAGTCCAACCCGACTACTTTTTCGTGATGTTTACGACTCATTTTTAGGCAAAATTCGCAGGAATTTACCGTTTTTGTTGTTTCAATAATCGAAAAGGTGATGTCTGCGTCCCAGTTCTTTGCAAAGCTAAGAGGGTGAGTAAGAATCGAGTTTCTAAAAGATTGGGCGCGATTGCGCCATCCGCAACGCTAGCGGTTTCGAACCGCGCGAAAGAATTGAAGGCTGCCGGCCGTCCCGTAATCGGGTTTGGCGCTGGAGAGCCCGATTTCCCCACCCCGGATTACATTGTTGAGGCCGCGATTGAGGCCGCTAAGGATCCGGCGATGCACAAGTACACGGCGAACAAGGGTCTGCCCGCACTTCGTGAGGCGATCGCAAAGAAGACCCTGCGTGATTCTGGTTACGAGGTCGATCCGAACACTCAGATTCTGGTTACTAACGGTGGAAAGCAGGCTGTATTCCAAGCTTTCGCTGCCGTGGTAGATCCTGGCGATGAGGTCCTGCTCCCGGCCCCCTACTGGACCACCTACCCCGAAGCGATTGCGCTTTCTGGCGGTGTGACCGTTGAGGTCTTCGCTGACGCTGACCAGGATTACAAGGTCACGGTTGAACAGCTTGAGGCCGCCCGCACGGACAAGACCAAGGTGCTGCTGTTCTGCTCGCCGTCGAACCCGACCGGCGCTGTCTACACGCCGGAAGAAACCAAGGCTATTGGCGAGTGGGCGCTCGAACACGGCATTTGGGTCCTAACTGACGAGATCTACGAGCACCTGCTCTACGACGACGCCGAAACCGCTCACATCGCGAAGCTGGTCCCAGAACTACAGGATCAGACGATCGTCATGAATGGTGTGGCGAAGACCTACTCCATGACCGGTTGGCGCGTGGGCTGGATGATTGGCCCCGCAGATGCGATCAGCGCTGCAGCGAACTTCCAGTCCCACCTAACGTCAAACGTTTGCAACGTGGCTCAAAGGGCTGCTTTGGCGGCCGTTTCTTCCGACTTGGACGTCGTATTCGAAATGCGTGAAGCGTTTGACCGTCGTCGCCGCAAGATGGTTGAAATCCTTTCCGAGATTGATGGATTCACCGTCCCTGTCCCGAAGGGCGCGTTCTACGTGTTCCCGTCCGTTAAGGGCGTCATCGGACGCGAGATCGCAGGTAAGAAGATCGAATCTTCCGCAGACCTTGCCGACGTTATTTTGAACGAGGCCGAGGTCGCCGTCGTTCCAGGTGAGGCTTTCGGTAGTTCCGGCTACCTCCGCTTGTCGTACGCACTTTCAGACGACGATCTGGTCGAGGGCCTCAACCGCATCAAGAAGCTGATCAACGAATCAAAGTAACCCGATAGTGGTTTTACAGGGAGCGGCCGAAGTGATCCTTCGGCCGCTCCTTTTTGTTGAAAATCAGGCGTGCTTCCCGTCAGAGGCCAGGAAGTCCTGCGGGTGGGTCAGATCCGGGTCCTTCTCCAGGTAAGCCTTGGTTTCGCGAACGATCAAACCGGATGCAAGTAACAGGCCGATCAGGTTCGGCACAGCCATTAGCGCGTTCATGACGTCTGAGAAAGCCCAAACGGTCTTCAGTTGGGTAACTGCACCAACGAATACGACGATCGTGAATGCAAGGCGGTACGGCTTCACGCCCTTAATGCCAAGTAGGCGTTCAGTTGATCGTTCACCGTAGTACGCCCATCCAAGCATCGTTGAGAACGCGAAGAAAACGACGGACACTGCAACGATGAAGTGTCCCTGCGTGCCGGGGAATCCAACGGAGAACGCCTCCGCGGTTAGCGGCGCTCCATTGAGGCCGGACTGCCAAACTCCCGTCACCACGATCACCAGCGCGGTAATGGTAACAACGACGATCGTGTCAATGAAAGTCTGAGTCATAGAGACCAAGCCCTGGCGAACCGGATGATGCGTCTTCGCGGCAGCTGCCGCAATAGCTGCCGAGCCCATTCCGGACTCATTAGAGAAGATGCCGCGAGCGACACCGTATTGAAGCACGATCAAGAACGCGGATCCTGCGAAGCCACCGACCGCAGCCGTTCCGGTGAATGCGTCCTTCACGATCAGGGCAAGCGCGGCGGGAATTTCAGCAATGTGCAGCCCCAGGATGATCAGGCCGCCACCCACGTACAGTATGATCATTAGCGGCACGAACGCTGATGTTACGCGGCCAATGGACTTAATTCCGCCCAGTAGCACGGCTCCAATACCGACCGCCATGATCAGGCCAACCAGGGTTGGATCCCAGCCAAAGGAAGCCTCAAGCTGGCCAGAAACCGTGTTGGACTGCGTCATATTTCCAATGCCGAACGACGCGAGTGCTGCGAAAACAGCGAACGAAATCGCCAGGAACTTACCAAACGAGCGGTTCTTGGTCGTGTGTTCCAGGTAGTACTGCGGGCCGCCAGAGATCTCTCCCCTATCGTCCTTAGTGCGGAACCGCGACCCCATAAACGCCTCTGCGTACTTCGAAGCCATGCCTAATAGGCCGGTGACCCACATCCAAAATACTGCGCCGGGACCACCAAAGTGGATTGCGGTTGCAACGCCTGCAATGTTTCCAACACCGACCGTTGCGGCAAGGGCGGTCGTGAGTGCCTGGTAGTGCGAAATATCGCCCTCGAGATTGGACGCTTCCTTGCTGTCGGTTCGCTTCACGAACGCCAGTCGGAGCGCAGGAACTAGCATCTTGAACTGGATGCCACCCAAACGGATCGTCAAGTAGAGTCCCGTCCCCAGTAGTAGGGGGATTAGAACGAACGGGCCCCACAGCACTGATCCAACGGATTCGAAAATGTGCTGGAGTGTAATCATTGCAACCTTCTTCATTGATGGTGTGTAAAAGGTACCCGCCCAACCACCGCGCGTCCACTATCCGTCTCACAGTTCAAACGGTGTCGGTCTCACGTTGTATCTCAATACCCGTCGAGGGCGAGGCTGCCCGCAACCAAATCTTGACCGCTAACGGTTCAGATTTTTCGGCCGTTTGATGGGCGTCCGGTGCGCGGAAGTGCTTGAAATTTGAAACACTTGGGCACATGAAACTTGATATTAAGAAACACCTAGCGCAGGACCCGAAGGCGTCCGTCCTGCTGCTACACGGATACGCGGAACACCAGGGTCGCTACGCCGGCATGATTGATTACCTGGTTGATGCTGGGTTCGACGTTTACTCCTATGACCAGCAGGGGCATGGCAAGTCGCCTGGACCGCGAGCGAAGGTTGACGTTGGCAAGCTGATTAAGGATCACCTTGAGGCGCGCAAACAGGTTGAGTCCATCATGCGTACCGAGGATTTGTTCCTGTTTGGCCATTCCATGGGTGGGCTCATAACTGCGGCCTCGAATCTGATTAATCCGCGTAATGTCCGCGGTGTTGCACTGTCTGGCCCGGCGTTTGACACGTCGGGAGGACTGGATCCGGAGATCGTGATGACGGTCGCGAAGACCGCGCTCAAGTTCCCGGGCGGCATGCCGACGGCGGCGCTGGATCCGGAGAACCTGTGCTCTGATCCGGAAGTCGTTGAGGACTACAAAAACGACCCGTTGAACTACACGGGTAAGGTTCCCGCGCTGACGGCCTCAACGATGCTGATTCAGGGCGTGGAAACCATGAACCGTGCCGAGAAGTGGCAGAATCCCCTGGTGATCTTCCACGGCTCTGACGACGTGGTGTGTGACCCGGCGGCGTCCTGGCACTTTTCGCAGGCCGCAACTGCAAACGGTGCGCCTGTTGAGATGATCGAAGTTCCGGGCGCGAAGCATGAGGTCTTCAACGAGCCGCACGCACGCGCGATGCTTTTGGAAACGCTGGAAATGTGGATGAACTCACAGATCCGTAGGCGCCAGATGGGCACGCCGAACCTGTACGGCTGATCCGCCCCTGGGCTATATGGTCGTGCCGCAACTTTTGTGGGCCGGACTACTCGCTGTCGCGGGCTAGTTCGGCCCACCACTGTGCTCGGGCGAACCGTGCGCGGGCTTCGCCCTCTCCCCACATCAGTGACGCCGAGGAAGCCAGCGACAGCGTCACCGCCGCGCAACGCGCATACAGGTCGGCCGCCGGCACTTCGCGTTCCGCCTTAAGCCGCCAAGCTTCCAAAACAGTTTCAGACTCCGGGTAGGACGGGCACCGCTTTCCGGGCAGGAACTGGTCCAGACGCGTACGCCACGGCTCCGTCGACGGAGCGCTCACCCACCTGCGCGGCGACAAAAACGGCAGTACCGACACGTGCGCCAGCAGGCACGCGTAATCATCCGCTCGCGTGCCCGGCCCCATCGAATCCAAATCCAGTACCGTGGTTATTTTCGACCCGTCCGTTAGCAGGTTCGCCTCAAAAAAGTCCCCGTGCGTTGGCACCGGCGTCTGATCTTCATCCACGAGGGCGTTGATGGTGCGCATCATGTGGTTCACCGCAGGCGTTAGGTCAGGCAGTGACTGGGAAATAGCTTTCGCGTAGTGTGCGCGCCGGTCGGTCCACGACTTCTGGCGGGGCAGATCAGCCACCTGATCCGGCAGGGCATCCAGCACTTCCTTGATCTGCCCAAACATTCGCGCCGCATTGTACGGTTCCCGCGAAATCAAGTTAGCCAGCGGCCTCCCCACCCCGTGGGCTTGCACAATGATTCCCGCCGCCGGGTGAGCAAGCATGGGCGCGAACGGAAACTCGGAGCCCTCCAGCACACCAATGGTGTCCAACAGGGCCTGGGCCTTCCTAGGCTTCAGCACTTTCACCCACGAGTGCACAGCCCCGCCCTCGGAAATCTTTATCATTGCGCGCCTAGTGGGCCGGTATACGACGGTTTCAAGACGCGGATCCTTGACGCTAAGGGTTTCGGTTATTGCGGCGCGATCCGCCGCCCACGGCAGACCCGCCAGGTGCGGGTCGTGCGGGAATGTCCACACGTTGATTGGAATTGGGGTGGTGTCTTCGGCGTCGGGTTCGATCATGCGCGGGTCGCAGCGCAGCATCATGGATGAGCCGCGCGGGACGGATTCGGTTGACGCGACGGTTGTGACTTTCAGGGGTTCACCGCGGCCGACCAGGTTGACCCGATACGTGACGGACGCACCGGCGTTGGGCCGGGCGTGGGTGGAGGAGACCTTCCAGGAGGCGACCTCGTAGTCTGTCAAGTATCGGTACCCGGATTTGCCCACACTGGGCGGCAAAGCGGGCGCAGACTTAAGCGCCGCCCGGATCAGAGGGAGAGCGCCCGGGCCCGTCATATAATCCAGCAACTGCCGGTGTCGAATGGTGGTCACATCCATAGTGCACCACATTGAGGGTGCGTCTACCACATTGACTACCGATTGCCTTGAAATTCATGGAAGACTCTAGGTATGAAAGACCTCGCCAAGCTGCCCAAAGCTCACCTGCACCTTCACTTCACGGGCGCGATGCGTCCAGAAACGATGCTGGAGCTTGCGCGCGAACGCGGGGTCCGCCTGCCTTCTCACCTTCTTGAAAACGATCCGCTGAAAGTCCCCGCCAACGCGCGCGGCTGGTTCCGATTCCAAAGGTCGTATGATGCGGCCCGTTCACTCGTGCGATCGGAAGATGTTATGCGTCGTATCATTCACGAGGCCGCCGAGGACGATGCTGCGGAAGGTTCGGTGAGGCTTGAAATACAGGTTGATCCGACCTCATATGCGCCCTGGGTTGGGGGTCTGACACCGGCGCTGGAGATCGTGATGGACCAGGCGCGCATCTCTACTGCTGAAACCGGGGTGGAAGTTGCGGTTATCGTTGCGGCGTCGCGGATTAAGCACCCCCTGGACGCTCGCACGCTGGCTCGTCTGGCTTCGCAATACGCGGGTGATCAGCCCGGCGAGGTCGTGGGCTTTGGCCTGTCTAACGATGAGACCGCGGGCGATACCTCGGAGTTCTCTGCGGCCTTCCGCATTGCTCGCCACGCCGGCCTAGCAGGTGTCCCCCACGGTGGCGAACTGCTGGGCCCTGAACACGTCCGTCAAGTGGTCACTCACCTGAAGCCCGCCCGCATTGGACACGGTGTGCGTACAGCTGAAGACCCGGCGCTCCTTGCCCGCCTTGTGGAGGCCGGCATCGCGTTCGAAGTCTGCCCCACCTCAAACGTGTCGCTTGGCGTATTCCAAAACCTAGATGAAGTCCCCCTGCGCAAGATGGCGAAGGCCGGCGCGACAATCGCGCTCGGCGCAGACGATCCCCTGTTGTTCCGATCGCGCCTGCTTGACCAGTACGAGTACGCTCGCTCCATCGGCTTCAATGACAGCCAGCTAGCCCAGTTGGCACGCGACTCGATTGACGCATCGCTAGCATCGCCCTCGAACAAGCGCCTGTGGAAACGCCAGATTGACGAATGGTTGGCAAGTGAAGAAGGTTAACTACTCTGTTTCAAACTCCGTGGTGGCAGTCGGTGACGGAATGCTCGTCAGGGTTCACCGCTTCCGCCGCGACTTCCTAGACGAGGGCGAACCCACGTTCGTCCTCGTGCACGGAATTGGCGTGTCGTCCGGTTACTTTTTGAAGCTCGCGAAGGACCTGGTCGAATACGGGGACGTCATTTCCCTTGATTTACCGGGTTTTGGAAAGACTACGCGCCCGGATCATCCCCTTTCGATCGCCGGTTTCGCGGCCGTTGTTCACCAGATAATGCGGTTTGAGGACGTAAAGCGGCCGGTGGTGCTCGGTCATTCGATGGGCGCGCAAGTCGTCACTGAGCTTGCCGCGCGCGACCCTGAGTGGATCAACCGGATCCTCTTGATCGGCCCGCCCGTGAACGCGCTGGAGCGTAGTGCGGTGCAGGTCGGCGTGCGTTTCCTGCAGTCCTCCGTGTACGAGCCGCTGGACGTCACCGCGTTCGCGATCAACGCGTATGCGCGCTCCGGCCTGGTGTGGTTCATGGAGACCCTGCCGGCGATGCTGACCTACCCGATCGGCATGCGGCTGGCGGATGCGCGTGCCCGCACCGTCCTCATGCGCGGTGAACACGATTTCGTGGCGTCGCGCGCGTGGCTGGAAGACCTACGATTGGCGGCCAGATCGGGGACTGAAACGTCCGTTCCGATTATTGAGGTCGAGGGCGGGGCACACTCGGTGATTGTTCGGCATGCTGATGACGTTGCCGCGGCGATGATTGAACTGGGACGCCAGGCACCCCCGAAGCGGCGGGCAACGGTGAAGTTCGAAGAGGGCGGAGTCATCATCGCCGACGAGGATGGCAATGTTCACTTTGAGGCTGATGACAGTTCCGTTTGGGAGGGGCTGGAGGCTCACCGGGTGAAGTGGCCGCCCGTGTACAAGGCTGTGCCGCTCGCGCTACGTGATTACGGGGTGGCGACGCTGCAGCGGGCGCGAAATATTGCGAGCTACTTGGGTTTCTGGCCGGGCGCATCAGTGCAGGATTTGCGGCTTCCGGGCAATCCAGTTGCGGTTGGGATTCCGGGAATTTCGGAGACCTGGCGGCACCTGGAGTTCATGGGGCGGGCGCTGTACCGCTCCGGATGGGATGTACACCTGCTACCTCAGTTGGACTACGTTTACGGCCCCGTGCAGTTGCTGTCGAACCGGCTAGATCAGTATTTGCGCGACAACGACCTGCAAGATGTTGTTATTTTCGCGCATTCAAAGGGCGGCCTGGTTGGCAAGATGTCCATGAGTGGCGATGAGGCCTGGCGCATTCGTGGCATGGTTTCGCTGGGAACGCCGTATTCCGGGTCGGAGCTGGCTAATTTTGCCCCGCAAGTGCTGGGCGTGGATGACCTGATGCCGGCACATCCGGCGATTCGGCGCCAGTTCACTGACCTGCGAGCCAACCGCAAGATCACTTCAATTCAGGCGAAGTGGGATCAGCAGGTGCCCTCCGGAGCTTGGCTCCCCGGCGCCCGCGTCGTCACAGCCGACGTTTACGGACACAACAACCTTCTGACTTCACGCGTCGCGATCCAGTTGCTTGTACGCGAAATGGAACGGTTCAAGCCAGTGCAACCGCCGCGCGGTGAGTAGTGTCGCGTTTAGTCGTGACAGCGTTGCCTACGTAACGCAAGCAAATGCACGGGCCGACCGGCGACTAGTTCAGCGGCGGCAGGTCCCACCCGACGCGTATAGGCTCGGGCACAAGTTCGATCCCCCAGCGTTCAAACACGCCATCGCGAACAACTGTGGCGAGTTCCGCTAGTTCTGCTGTGGTCGCTCCCCCACGGTTCGTCAAAGCTAGGACGTGCGCGGTTGAAAGCGACGCGTTCGAATCCGGGTTCACCTTAAATCCACGATCAAAACCGGAGTGATTAATCACCCACGCCGCCGAAGTCTTCAGCACACCGGGCTGCATCTTCTTCGGATCCGGAGCCTTCCCCCTGGGCGCGATTGCCCGCACCGGGAACTTCGGCGCTTCGTCTGGCAGTTTGCGAGCCTCGCCCTCGGGAATTATCGGATTCGTGAAGAACGACCCGGCTGAAAACGTGTTTCGATTTTCGTCGTCAAGTAGCATCGATTTTCCACGTCGAAGTTCGAGGACGTGGTTGCGCACGGCTCGTTGGTCGACGCGGTCGCCGACATTCACGCCCAGGCGGCGGGCCAGTTCGGCGTATCCAATCGGGGTGGATAGGGAGGCGTGCGTCATTTGGAACTCGACGGCGAGGACGATCCAGCGGCCTGTCGGCCCCCACACGCGTCCGTCGGATAGAGACGGGTCGTTGGTGGATCGTTTCAGGATGGACGTGCGGTAGCCGAGTTCAAGGTCGGACAGGAACAGGGTGCTGCGACGCTGCTCGAGGCGGTCATACACGCGAACCGCGGCGATCGTGTCGGCGACTTCCTGGCCGTACGCGCCGATGTTTTGCACAGGTGCGGCGCCAACAGTGCCGGGGATGCCGGACAGCGCCTCAAGGCCACTCCAGTCGTTTTGGACGGCGAGCGCGACGAACTCGTCCCACTCCATGCCGCCCGTCGCGCGCACTACCACGCCGCCGCAGCCGGAGTCGTGCTCAATGTGGTACTCCGAGCGCGTATCCCGCACCACGGTCCCGTCGAAGTCATCATCGGAGATCACCAGGTTGGAGCCGCCTCCCAAGAACAGCACCGGCTCCCCCGCGTTGTCGGCCTCGCGGACGGCCTCCACGATCTCGTCCTCGGTGGTCGCCGATACGAAGTTCTTCGCCGTGCCGCCAACGCCGATCGTCGTCCAGTCACGCAGATCCTTCGAATCCTTCTTGTACTGGCGGTTCGACTGCACCGCGTCCACCTTTTCCGGATTCAACGGTTCCAAGCCGGTACTACACGTGTCCATGCGCCATCCTTTCTCTACCCTTTAGTTTATCCCCACAGATTCACGAGGGCGGTGCTGGGCGGACGCACTCGACCGCGCAGGACTGGCCGCACGCCGGACTGGACGCACCGCGCGTTAAGCGCGCCGGGCCTACTTTTCGTCTAGGTAGCGCGTCAGGTACAGCGACAACAGGACGGGGATTATGAGGAAGCCCAGGGCCGACTTGTAGCCGATGAAGTCTGCGATGTAGCCGATGGCGGGCGGGCCCACCAGGAACGCGCCGTAGCCAACTGTGGACAGCACTGACATGCGGGCGGCCGTCATCTTCGGGTCGCGCGAAACTGCGGACGCGCCAGTCGGAAAGCCTAGCGAAGCGCCGATACCCCACGCCACAACTCCAACCAGGGCCACCCACGCCCACGGTGAAAGCGCGAGGACCAGGAGCCCCACAATCGCGATCACCAAAAACACGCGCAGCATCGGGGCGGCATCCCACCTGCGCTGCATGCGAGGAGTCAGAAGTCGTGCAGTGGTCAAGACAGCCAGGAAAAACGCGAAGGTTGCCGTGCCCGCTGCGGGTGAGAAGTGGAACCCATCAACCATGGCGAGCGCCAACCAGTCGTTAGCAGCGCCCTCCATCAATCCGGTTCCTAACACCATGAAACCGATCATGATTGTGCGCTTCTCTCCCCACGCACGCTTCGTGCGTTTGGCGGCACCGGAATCGGAATCGTAGGAAATCTGTTCAACAATGCTTTGCGGCACGTAGAACAGGCCCGCAATAAGTATGGACACCAGGGTCAGGATGATCACGAAGATCAGGTGGGCAGGAACGCTCACGTCATTCGAAATCATTAGCGCGCCCAGGCCCGCGGCCGCCACCGTTCCGATGGAGAACGCGGCGTGATACCACGGCATAATCGCCTTGCGCGACAAGACTTCGACGTATCCGCCCTCGATGTTCATTGTCGCGTTCGTCAACGACGATCCGATCTGCGCGATACACAAACCAACAGCTAGCAGGAGCGGCGAATGCTGGTCGAAAGTTACGACTATTGTGGACATCCCGAGCGCCCAGGCGACGAAACCGGACCACACGGTGATGCGTGGGCCAATACGCCCAGCGACCGGTCCCGACGCCGGTAGAGCCACCAGCGATCCCAGTGAGCCAATCAGCAGGATGTGTCCGATTGAAGCCGGTGAAAGCTCAAAAACATCGCGGATAGTTGGCAGCCGTGAAAGGAAGGACGCCAGCACAAAACCAGAGAAAAAGAACGTCACCATCGTCGCTACCGACGCGCGAGTATAAACAGGTGAATTCGGCCTTGGGATATCCACAGCCACGCCCTCCTAGAAGAATTAATAAAGAGCCCTCACAAAAGTGAGGGCTCAAGAGGCTCGAACTTAGCGAGTCTCACGGTGCGAAGTCGACTTGCGGCAACGAGGGCAGTACTTCATCAGGTCAAGACGGTCCGGCGTGTTACGACGGTTCTTCTTGGTAATGTAGTTGCGCTCCTTGCACTCCGAGCAGGCCAGAGTAATCTTTGGACGAACGTCAGAAGCCTTGCTAGCCATTGTCTCCTACCTCATTTCTTTCTGCTCGGCGCTTCCAATCTGGATAGAGCCGGTAGCGGGGGCGGGACTCGAACCCGCGACCTCACGATTATGAGTCGTGCGCTCTCACCAGCTGAGCTACCCCGCCGCATGGGGTTTTGCAGTCACGCAATGCGTACCTACAAACGGAGCCCCGAAAGGGAATCGAACCCTTGACCTTCTCCTTACCATGGAGACGCTCTGCCGACTGAGCTATCGGGGCAACGCGTGCAACTTTACTCGAAGCGGTTCTGAATCAGCAACCTAAAATATCGAGGTAATCATCACACAGCCTTTCGGCCTGTGGCGGAGGAGGGATTTGAACCCCCGAAGCGATAACGCGGCTGATTTACAGTCAGCTTCCATTGGCCACTCGGACACTCCGCCAAGGTTTCACCCAGTGCACTTGCCAACTTCCATCCGTTCTAAAGTCCGTCTGGATTGGCCGGCTCATTCGAACCGCGCTCTCGGTGACGCCAATGAAGATTATCAAACTTCATAACCACTTTGCCAATTCGTCACCTTGGAATTCGGGTGGAAGTGATCAACCTCCCAGACCGTTCATTCTTTTCCGAGGGCGGACCGCTGCGGGTGAGTGTCAGTTTTCCTTAGTATCCCGCCATTTTCTCCAGTGCTGCAATGCGATCTTCCATTGGTGGGTGGGTGGAAAATAGCGACTGCATTCCGGAGCCGCGGAACGGATTCGCGATCATCATTGACGCCGTATTCTGACGAGTCGGTGTTGGCTGTAGCGGCACCTGAGTATTGCCGCGCTCCAGCTTGCGCAGTGCGGATGCAAGGGCCAGTGGGTCTGCAGCTAGTTCTGCCCCATCGTGGTCCGCGTCGTACTCTCGCGTTCGCGAAATCCCCAGTTGTAGCAACGTTGCGGCGAGCGGTGCGAGGAAGATCATCAGAACTGACACCAGGACGTTACCGTTTTCTCTGCGCCCTCCGAAAAAGAACATGAACTGCGCAAGCGACGTCACAATGGACGCCATTCCCGCCGCAATCGAGGACGTCAAAATGTCCCGGTTATAGACGTGCATTAACTCGTGGCCCAGCACGGCCCGAAGTTCGCGCGGGTCCAGCAGATCCACGATTCCGGTGGTCACGCACACTGCGGCGTTCTCCGGATTCCTTCCCGTCGCAAACGCGTTGGGCGTGCGAGTCGGGGAAATGTAGAGGCTCGGCGCGGGCTGTCCTGCCCGCTGAGCAAGTTCTTCCACCATTGCGTACAGCTGCGGAGCCTGTTCGCGCGATACCGGCTGCGCATTCATCGAACGCAACGCCAGGCGGGCCGAGTTCCAGTACGTATAAAGATTAGTTGCGAACCCGAGCACAACCGCGACGACAAGCCACATCATCTCGCCTGTGCCATACGAAATCGCCGCACCAATAAGCACAATCAGGCCCCACATTGAGCCCAACAGCACAGCGGTTTTTACCCCGTTCGAGTTCATCAGTACCCTTCTACCCACAAGCCCAATATTCAAATGTTTCCTACACGATAGGAGCTCTAACTTAAAACTTCCTAAAAATCATCCGATAAAACACCTTTCACAGGCTTGCATTCGCCGAACCTCCACAGGTGCTGGTGGTTCGCGCTCATGCCCAGACGTTTCAACGGCAAGTTCGCGCTCGTGCCCAGACGTTTCAACGGCAAGTTCGTACCCGTGACCGGACATTGCAATGCCAGTTCTGAAACCTGAAAGTCTCAGCACGGTCGTCCCCGCGTTGGCAGTATTCAGATAAAAGAGGACGTGGCTGGCAATCTGTTTACGCCAGCCACGTCCTCTGTAATCGTTATGAATCCGCTTTCGGATTGTGAATCAGCGAAGGGGAAAAGTACGGGTGTGAACCGCTACTGCTCGTCCGGCGTGCCGATTAGGTCGATGCCCTCGTAATCTTCGCCGCGCGAAATGCGGGTCATCGCTTCGCGGGACACGACCTTGATGCGTTCGCGCGGACCGCGATCGCCTACGACTTCGCCATAATCTTCGCCGAGTTTCTGCTCGTACTGGTCGAGTAGCTCCCAGCCGGACCACTCGGTGTAGCGGATGCCGCGGTCTTCCAGCAGCTTGATCATCGCGTCGTGGCCGACCTCTTCGGTGTTGGCGTGTAGCTTGCCGGCCTCGGCGTCCTCCACGAGCATCGAAATGGTTTCCTGCGCATCCGACTTAGTCGAACCAATCAGGCCCACCGGACCGCGCTTCACCCAGCCGGTTGCGTAGATTCCGTTTAGCGGCTCTCCGTCCTCGCCAATCACGCGACCAGCGACGTTTGGAATGACGCCGTGCTTTTCGTCGAATGGAATGCCTTCAATGGGGCTGGAGAAGTACCCAACCGCGCGGTAGACAGCCTGCACGGGGGTTTCGATGAATTCGCCGGTTCCACGCACGCTACCGTCGCCGGTAAGTTCGGTGCGTTCCGTGCGGAAGGCGGCGACGTTTCCGTCCTCATCCGCAACGATTTCGCTGGGCGACTGGAACATGTGAATGTGGATGCGGCGGCTTGCCTTGTGCTCATCCTGCATCGCGTAATTCGTGAGAGTCTTGACAACCTGCTTGGTCTGGTTGGACGCGCGAATCGCTTCTTCGGACCCCTCGTCGAAATCGAAGTCTTCCTCATAGACGATCACGTCAACATCGGGCTGCTTGCCGAGCTCACGCAACTCCAGCGGCGTGAACTTCACCTGCGCGGGACCACGGCGACCAAAGACGTGCACGTCAGTGACGGGGTTCTTCGCGAGGCCCTCAGCAACGTTTGCGGGGATCTCCGTGACCAGCATGTCCTCAGCGTGCTTCGCCAGAACGCGCGCCACGTCCAGCGCAACGTTACCCGCGCCGATCACGGCGATTTCCTTGGCCTCTAGCGGCCATTCACGCGGAAAGTCGGGGTGCCCGTCGTACCAGTACACAAATTCAGAAGCACCGTACACCTGCGGCAAATCAGAGCCCGGAATATCAAACGGCTTATCCCTGTCCGACCCGGTTGCGAAAATGACCGCATCGTAGTGGTCGTGCAGATCCTCAACCGTCACGTCCCTGCCAATGTCGACGTTGCCCAGCAGGCGGATGTCACCGCGCTGCAAAATCTTGTAGAGCGCCACGATGATCTGCTTGATTCGCGGGTGGTCCGGCGCAACACCGTAGCGCACCAGGCCATACGGGGCGGGCAGTTTTTCAAACAGGTCGATCGCAACGTCCAAGCCGGACTTCGACAAAATGTCAGAGGCATAAATACCAGCCGGGCCGGCGCCAACGACTGCAACATTCAACGGGCGTGTAGAGCTCACTCGACTTCCCTCTATCCTTCAAGAAAATACGCAACCAACAGTTTATGTATATACCTACCCAGATTTCCACACCGTCCACCCGTTCCGCGACACGATTCACGTCCGCACACCCCAAAACGAAAGACGCCTCCCCTTTTCGGGAAAGCGTCTTTCGATATTGATTTTCGAGGGCGGAGCTGGGTTGACCCGCGGTTCCCTGCCCTGGTTCCTACGCGATTCTCTAAATGGCTCTTCTTGGGCCGTTCGGTTGTCCGCGCTTGAGGCCGTTCGGTTCGGTGCTCGTCTTACGCCATTCGGTCAATTGCGAGTGACGCGAACTGGCGCAGTCCTTCCTTGACCGCTGACTCGGGTAGGGGCTCGATTGCTTCGAGGGCATAATTGGCCCACTCCTGAGCCTTCTGTCGAGTCTCTTCAAGCACTTCGTGAGCCTTCAGTCGATCCACAACTGACTTAAGCGTCTCTTCGTTTTCGAGATCCGCCTCGTCAATGTCGCGCAGCAACTCCTTGCCGGCGTCGTCTAGAGTTCCCTGCTCAGCGCGCTTGCGCAAAAGCAGGACGGGCATGGTAGCCACGCCCTCGACAAGGTCGGTTCCGGCAGTCTTTCCGGTGAGTTCTTCATCGGACGCAAAGTCGATCACGTCATCAGCGATTTGGAAGGCAACGCCGATGCGATCGCCGAACTCGCGGACGATGTCTGCGGTCTCGTCATCCGCGCCGCCCATCCAGGCTCCAAACGCGGCCGCAGCGTTGATCAACGAACCAGTCTTGTCGGCCAGGACCTGGATGTAGAAATCTACGGGATCCTCATCCTTCGGACCGAACGTCTCGTGAAGTTGGCCCATGCACAGGCGCTCAAACGTCTCCGCGTGGTAGCGGATTGCCTTCGGACCCAGCATTGAAACAAGCCGAGAAGCCCGGGCAAACAGCACGTCTCCCGCCAAAATGGCACGGTTATTGCCCCACTCAAGCTGGACGGCCGTCACGCCTCGACGCTGCGGCGCTGAATCCATAACGTCGTCATGGTACAGCGTTGCCAAATGCGTCAGTTCAACCGCTGTGGCAGCGTTAATGACACTCTCGGAGGCCGGTTCGCCCTCGGACCCAAGATGGGCGCACAGTAGCGTCAAGATCGGTCGCATCCGTTTCCCACCGGCGGTGGCGAGATGCGAAAGGAGCTCGTCGAGAAGGTCATCCGACCCCTGCACCGAGTCAGTGAGGAGTTCCTCCACTCGGGCGAGGTCGGATGACACTAGCTCTTCAAGAGCTTCGACTGTTAGGTTCTTCTTCGAATCGGTCACGGTAGCAATACAAACACATTCGCAAGCGCATCGAGAATCGGCTGCGGGAAAACACCCAGCGCGATCGTTGCGACGGCTGCGACCATAACTGCAATGAACGTGTAGCCTTCCGACTTCACAACCACCGTGTTTTCATCAGGTTCCGTGAAGAACATGAGGACGACCAGGCGGAAGTAGTAGAACGCGGTAATCGCCGACGCGATCAGAGCCACGATGACGAGGCCCGCGTAACCGGCAGTAATACCATCTGCGAAGACTACGAACTTACCGATGAATCCGGACGTGAGCGGGATACCAGCAAAGCTCAGCAGGAAAATGAGCATAGCGCCAGCTGCGACCGGGGACTTCTTGCCCAGGCCCGCCCAGCGGGAAATCTCGGTTGCCTCACCCGTGACGTTTGCGCTTACATCAGCGTTACGGACCAGCGCGATGACGCCGAACGCGCCAACCGTCGCAATACCGTAGCCGAGCAGGTAGAACAACACGGAGCCCGCCGACTTCCCGGTTGCCGCAAGCACGCCGATGAGGACGAAGCCTGCGTGAGCAATCGAGGAGTACGCCAGCAGTCGCTTGATATCACTTTGAACCAGACCGACAAACGTACCGATCGCGATCGTGAGGACGGCAATGGTTCCGAGGATCCAAATCAGATCCCACTCGATGCGGGAACCGATGGTCAGGTAGACGCGCAGCATGGTGGCAAATGCGGCCACCTTCACCGCTGCGGCCATGAAGCCCGTGATCGGTGTCGGAGCGCCCTGGTAAACATCCGGGGTCCATGCGTGGAACGGTGCGGCACCAACCTTGAACAGCAGGCCAACCGTCAGCAGGAATACACCGGCGATCATCATCCAGTCCATGCCCGGCACAATCGGGATGGCGCGCGAGATCGAGTTCAGGTTGACGGATCCGGAGTAGCCGTACAGCAGGGCACCACCCATCAGCAGGAATGCCGATGCGAATGCGCCCAGCAGGAAGTACTTCAATGCGGCTTCCTGCGACAGCTGGCGGCGACGACGAGCCGTTGCAACCAGGATGTATAGAGGTAGTGACAGCACTTCCAGTGCAACGAACAGCGCGATCAGCGTGTTCGCTGCGGGGAATACCATCATGCCGCCCAGGGAGAACAGCACTAGCGGGAAGATTTCCGTGCGCTGGTATCCCTTTGCAATCGAGATGTCTTCATCTGAGGAACCCGGACGATCCGACGGCTGCGCGGCAAACGCACCGTCACCGATTTCAGAGCGGTCCGCAATAACCAGAATCGCTAGGAACGCGATGACCAGCAGGATTGACTGCGCGGCCAGTGTGAGTGTGTCCTCGTGGTACTCATTCAGCGCCACGGGGGTTTCCACAACTGCGGACCAGCGTGCAACTACAGCTACGAAGGATGCCAGCACCGCAAAGATTGACAGCAGTACCTGGATGGTACGCCGCGCCTTCTGCGGGGCAAAGGCTTCAACTAGAACACCGAGCACTGCTGCACCCAGGACGATCAGCACGGGAGCAAGGGTCTCCCAGGGCACGTCCGGTGCGGTAATGACAGTTTCCATTGGCAGGATCGAGTTCACTTGTCGCTCCCTTCCGTGATGGCTTCAAGGCCGATTGCATCAGCCGATCCGCCATCTTGAACCGAGGCAATGTTCTGTCCCGATTCCAGTTGCTGTAGCGCAGTGTCCGCTACAGGGTTAAGTGCGTTAACCAGCGGGGCGGACCAGATACCAAGTACGACCATTGCGATCAGTACCGGGGTGATGACGCCCTTTTCGCGCATATTCATGTCCGTGTACTTATCTGCATCAGCAGGTACCGGACCAGTGAAGATCGCCTGGTAAGGAATCAGCAGGTACAGGGCTGCCAGCACAACGCCAAGGACCGCGAAGATCGCGGCGGCGGGGTTGACCTTCCACGTGCCAACGAGGACGAGGAACTCCGGTACGAATCCGGACAGGC